>NZ_JAUCDN010000130.1:0-8756 GCF_034675085.1 Devosia sp. | reverse complement strand
TGGAAATCGACGATGAAATCCGCACGCTGGCCCAGGATATGCTCGACACCATGTATGACGCGCCCGGCATTGGCCTGGCCGCCACCCAGCTTGGCGTGATGAAGCGCATCGTGGTCATGGATCTGGCCCCTGAGGAGGGGCCGCGCGCCCCGATGGTGCTCATCAATCCCCAGATCACCCATTTCGGCGAGCAGATGCAGGTGACCGAGGAGGGCTGCTTGTCTATTCCCGAGCTTTATTACGAGGTCGAGCGGCCCAATGAAGTCACGGTGAAATATACCGATCTGGATGGCAAGGAAGTGGTGCGCGAGGCCGAGGGCCGGCTTGCGGTCTGCATCCAGCACGAACTCGATCACCTCGATGGCGTGATGTATATCGATTATCTGAGCCGCTTGAAGCGCGACCGCGTCATCAAGAAATTCGACAAGGCCGCCCGCCGCGCCGCTGGCTAGGGCGCCGAAAAGCCCGCCCCCGCACGGATGGAAGGAACCCGATTTTGCGCGTCGTCTTCATGGGTACGCCGGATTTCTCCGTTCCCACGCTTACCGAGCTTGTTGCATCCGGTCATGAGGTCGTCGCGGTTTATACCCGCACGCCCAAACCGGCGGGGCGGGGGCAGGAAGAGCGCAAATCCCCGGTGCATCTGGCCGCCGAAGGCTTCGGCATTCCGGTCTTCACCCCGCGCTCGCTCAAGGGCGAGGCCGAGCAGATTGTCTTTGCCAGCCACGGCGCGGAAGTCGCGGTGGTGGTCGCCTATGGCCTGCTGCTGCCCAAGGCCATTCTGGATGCGCCCGAATATGGTTGCCTCAACCTGCACGGCTCGCTTTTGCCGCGCTGGCGCGGCGCCGCGCCCATCCAGCGCGCGATCATGGCCGGCGACAGCCAGACCGGCATCATGGTCATGAGAATGGACGAAGGGCTCGATACCGGCCCGGTCTCGCTGGGCGAAGTTATCCCCATCGGCTCCGACATGACTGCCGGCGAATTGCACGATATCATGATGCGCGTCGGCGCCGACCTCATGGGCCGCGCCATGGCGGCGCTGGAGCGGGGGAGCCTGGATTTTACCGCCCAGCCGCCCGAGGGCGCCGTCTATGCCTCCAAGATCGAAAAATCCGAGACCCGCATCGATTGGTCTCGGTCCGCGAAGGAGGTGCATAACCACATTCGCGGCCTCTCGCCTTTCCCCGGCGCCTGGTTCGAGCTGGAGCTGAGCGGAAAGCCCGTGCGCATCAAGGCCTTGCGCTCGACGCTGGCCGCGGGTGGCGGTGCCCCCGGCACCATCCTTCCTGGCCTGGCCATCGCCTGTGGCGACGGCGCGGTTCAGCTCACCCAGGTGCAGCGCGAAGGCAAGGGCGCCATGGACAGCGCCACGTTCCTGCGCGGGGCAGGGGACCTGCCCGCCACGGCTGGCTGATGCCCCGCTATAAGCTCACCATCGAATATGACGGAACCCCTTTTTCCGGCTGGCAGCGCCAGGCCGACCGGCCCAGCGTGCAGCAGGCGGTGGAGCGGGCCATCCACGCCATGTCGGGTGAAACCGTCACCCTTCAGGCCGCCGGGCGGACCGATGCCGGTGTCCACGCGCTGGGGCAGGTGGTGCATTTCGACCTGTCGCGGACCTGGGACAGCTTCCGCATCCGTGAGGCGCTGAACTATCATTTGCGGCCCAATCCGGTGGCGGTGCTGTCCGCAGAAGCGGTGGGGACGGATTTCGAAGCGCGCTTTTCCGCCCGGGCCCGCCATTACGAATATCGCATCCTCAACCGCCGCGCCCCGGCGGTGCTCGAGCGCAACCATGTCTGGCACGTGCCCATGGAACTCGATGCCGACGCGATGGATCATGCCGCCGGCCTCATCCTGGGCCTGCATGACTTCACCACTTTCCGCTCCGCCGAATGCCAGGCCAAGTCTCCCCTGCGCACGCTCGACGTCTTCCGGGTGCGCCGCGAGATCGAGCATGTCGTGGTGACGGCCAGCGCGCGCGGCTTCCTGCATCACCAGGTGCGTTCCATGGTGGGCTCGCTCAAGCTGGTGGGCGAGGGCAAGTGGTCGCCGGCCGATTTCCGCGCCGCGCTGGATGCGCGCGACCGCCGCCGCTGCGGCGCCATGGCGCCAGCCGCTGGGCTTTTCCTCACCGGCGTCGATTATTAAAGCGCGTCCAGAAAAAGCGGCGGCGGGGTTTTGCGGTTGGGAAACGCGGCGGAACAGTGAAAGGCTTTAGATCGTCGGCGTTCCGATCAGCGACATCATGATGCCGATGGCGATGAAGACCCCCACCGTCTGGGCCAGGAACAGGATGCCGATCTGCCAGCCGGTCAGCGTCACCACCAGCCGGCCGATATTGATGAAAGTGACGATGGCCATCACCATCACGCCGATAAGCACCAGCCCGCTCAGCGGCGTGAGCGAGGACAGCACCACCAATATGGCCGAGAACAGCGTTACCCAGTTGGAGGCGGTAAGGAAGGGCAGGAAACCGTCCTGCCGGCCCATTTGGCGCAAGGCCAGATAGCTGGTTCCCGCCTGGGCGAGGAACAGCACCACATTGACGATGACCGATTGCGTGGCCGCGCCGGCCGGCAGGCTCATGCCGAACAGGTGCGGCGCGAAGCCGGTGAGGGTAATGGCGAGAACGACCGCCACCAGGCTGCCTATGAACCCGCGCGGGCTCAGGTCGAAATAGCCGGGGGCGTCGCGCCGTCCGAGCAAAAGGGCCACACAGCCGCGCAGGGCGGACAGGGCTTCAGGGAGGAAAGTCGTGGTCGGTTGGGCCAAGGGCTTGCCTCGAAATTCAGTCTGGCGTGGGAAGGTTGCTCACCATGTAGAGCGCCAGACGCAAAGCGACAAGCAGCACGACGCTCAAAACCGCAAAAGCGATGGCCACGACCACATGCCAATTCGTTGCCATGCGCGCCAGCCGGTAGAGCAGATAGGCCAGCCCCGCCCATGCCAGCATCACCAGCGGCCCGCCGGTCAGCGCCAATAGTCCCTCGACCAGCAGGAAGGCGGTGGCGGCATAGGTGCCGGGCACCATCACGTCCTGCACCGGCCCCGCGTCGCGCATCGTCCGGCGCGTCACCCAGACCATGATGGCCAGCGCCAGAAGCGGCAGCCCCAGCACCAGCATGGCCACGACCACCCCGATAAGCCCCGGCATGCCGATATGGGCCGAGGCCACCACCACGGCGAGGAAAGCAGCGAAGGCGAACACCGCCAGCGCCACCGCCAGTCCCGAGGCGGTGCGGTTGAACTGCGCCGTCCATTCCGGCTGTCCCAGGATTATCATGCGCCAGCCGAGGGCGGCATCCTTGAGTGCAGTCCACGGATTCATGCGGCGTCTCCGAAGAAGCCGAGCATGAATCGGCGGTAGATTTCGGTCAATTCGGCGAGGTCGGCCAGTGCGATATGCTCGTCCACCTGGTGCATCGAGGGTCCGACCAGCCCGCATTCCACCACCGGCCCATAGGGGGCGATGAACCGCGCATCGGATGTGCCTCCACCGGTGGAAAGGACCGGACGCCGGCTTGTGACCGCTTCGATGGCATCGGACAGGATGTCGACATCGCCGCTGAGCGGGGAGAGGAAGGAGCGGGATGGTGTGCCGGAGATTTCGAAATCGACGCGGGTTCCGGCCGCGTCGACGCCGGCGAGCCGCCCCCGCACCCAATCCGCAAGTGTCTCGGGCGTCCACAACTCGTTATAGCGGATATTGAAGCGGAACGTGCCGACGGCGGGGATGAGATTGGACACCGCATTGCCCACATCGATCGAGGTGATTTCCAGATTGCTGGCAGGAAAATGTGCGCTGCCGGCGTCGATCTTTATATCGAGCGCGCTCACCAGCCGGGCCAGCACCGGCAGGGGATTGTTGGCCTTTTCGGGATAGGCGACATGTCCCTGGGTGCCAGTGACACTCACCCGGCCTGAAAACGAGCCGCGCCGGCCGATCTTGATGCTGTCGCCCAGAAGCGCGGCGGAACTAGGCTCCCCGACAATGGCGAAGTCGAAGTCATGCCCCTCCGCCGCCATCCAGGCCAGCAGCGGCTCGGTGCCGTTGACGGCCTCGGCCTCCTCGTCATTGGTGATGGCCAGGAGGATCGTGCCCGCCTCGGCAGGCACGACAGAGGCCGCCGCGACGAAGGCGGCGATGCCCGATTTCATGTCGGCGGCCCCGCGCCCGAAAAGCCGGCCCTCATCCTCGCGGGCGACAAAGGGATCGCTGGTCCAGAGCGCCGCGTCACCGGGTGGCACCACATCGGTATGGCCGGCAAAAAGCAGCCTGCGCCCACCCGTGCCGCGCCTGGCAAAAAGATTGTCCACCGGATAGGAGCCCCTGCCTTCAAAGCGCAGGCGCGTGGTGGAAAAGCCGGCTGCTGCGAGCGCCGTTTCCAGCACATCGAAAACGCCGGCCGTTTCGGGTGTCACCGAACGGCAGGCGATGAGGTCGTGCAGCAGCTTGGCCGGATCGAGGCTCATCTCAATCCCGCAAAAGTTCGTTGATGCCGGTCTTGCTGCGGGTCTGGGCGTCCACCGTTTTGACGATCACCGCGCAATAAAGGCTGGGGCCGGGCTGGCCGTTGGGCAGAGGCTTGCCGGGCAGGGCGCCCGGCACCACCACCGAATAGGGCGGCACCTTGCCGATATGGACTTCTCCGCTGTTGCGGTCGACGATCTTGGTGGAAGCGCCGATGAAGACACCCATGGAGAGCACCGCGCCTTCCCCCACGATCACGCCTTCCACAACTTCCGAGCGCGCCCCGATAAAGCAATTGTCCTCGATGATCACCGGCCCGGCCTGCAAGGGCTCGAGCACGCCGCCAATGCCCACGCCCCCCGAAATATGAACGTTCCGGCCGATCTGCGCGCAGGAGCCCACGGTGACCCAGGTGTCAACCATGGTGCCCTCATCAACATAGGCCCCCACATTGACGAAGCTGGGCATCAGCACGACGTTCCGGGCGATATGGGCGGGGCGGCGCACCACCGCCCCCGGCACGGCGCGGAAGCCGGCCTCGCGGAACCGGGCTTCGGTCCAACCTTCGAATTTGGTCTCCACCTTGTCCCAGTAATACGACTGGCCTGGCGCGCCGGCGATGAGGCGATTGTCGGTGAGGCGAAAATGGAGCAGCACCGCCTTCTTGAGCCATTGATTGACCTGCCAGGCGCCGTTCACCTTTTCGGCGACGCGAACCGTCCCCGTGTCGAGCAGGCGCAGCGCCTCTTCCACCGCCTCGTATATTTCCCCTTTCGTCTCCAGGCCCAGTTGCGCGCGCGCCTCGAAGGCGTCGTCGATCACCTTGGCGAGATCGGTATGGGGCATGGGCATTTCCTTAGCTGGAGGGGAGGCGAACATAAACGGCGCCAGCCTCGTGTCAATCGCCTCCATACAGGCGGGCGGGCCGTCAGCCGCCGCGCCCCGAGGGGCTTCGGCTCTGATTGGCCAGCCCGCTGATGGCGGCGCGCAGCGCGGCGGGCTTGACCGGCTTGGTGACCACGGCAATGCCGCGTTCTTCGGCCAGGGTCCGCACCGCCGGGCTGCGGTCGGCGGTGACAAGCGCCGCCGGCAGGTGCCCGCCCAGATTGTGCCGCAGCCATTCGATGGCATCGAGCCCCGATGTCTGGTCGAGGTGATAGTCCATCAGCACCATATCCGGATACCAGCCTTCCAGCAGGTGCTCGCGGTCGATCTGCTTGAGCGAGAGCGCGCTGCGCACGTCACAGCCCCAATGGCGCAACAGCCCCTCCATGGCCTCGATGATGGCCTTTTCATTGTCCACGCACAGCACTTTGAGTCCCAGCGTGCCGAAGCTGGTTTCGCTCGGCGCGGCGCTGGCGGGGGCGGTGGGAAGCGTGCTGCGCGTCGCCGGCAGGAACAACGAAAAGCGTGAGCCGCGCCCCTCATGGCTGTCCAGTTCCAGCGTCAGCCCCAGCGCGCTGACGAGACGCTGCACGATGGACAGGCCAAGCCCCAGCCCCTGGGCCATGCGCGCGCCGCGCTCGAGCCGCGAGAATTCGACAAAGACCAGCCGGTGCTGGTCGCGGTTGAAGCCGATGCCGGTGTCGATGACGTCGAGCCGCATGCGGCTGCCCCGCCGCCGCAGCCCCACCAATACCTTGCCCCCCGGCGGGGTGTATTTGATGGCGTTGGAGACCAGGTTCTGCACGATGCGCCCCACCAGCGTGCGATCGGCCAGCACGGTGGCATTGGTGGGAACGATGCGCAGCGCGATCTGCTTTTCACGGGCCAGCGGGCCGAATTCCACCTCTATCTTGCGCAACAGGTCGCGCGCCGCCACCGGGGCGGGAGCCGGCTTGAGCGCGCCGCTGTCGATGCGGGAGATATCGAGCAACGCTGTCATGATGTCTTCCACCGCCGTCAGCGAAGCCTCGATGGAATTGGCCAGGTCGGCCAGGCTGGTGGATTTGGCGCGCTCGATCAGGGTCGATGTATAAAGCCGGGCGGCATTGAGCGGTTGCAGCAGGTCATGGCTGGCGGCGGCCAGAAAGCGGGTCTTGTCGATATTGGCGGCGTCCGCCTTGGCCCGGGCGCTTTCCAGCTCGGTATTGACGCGCGTCAGCGCCGCCGTACGCTCCTCCACGCGCTCTTCCAGCGATTGGTTGACCCGCTCCAGCGCCTTTTCCGCCCGCACCCGCGCCGTGACGTCGGTGAAGCTGATGACCAGGCCGCCATCGGGCAGGCGGCTGGAATGGAATTCCAGCATCTGGCCGGCGCTGCCCTGGCGCTGGGTGATGGTGGTGGGCGCCTGGGTGAGCAGGTTGATTCGCTCGATGGCCAGCCGCGCGGCGTCTCCCGGGCCCAGATCTCCGCGATCGCCCAGAAACAGCGCCATGTCGAAAAGCGCCGTGCCCGGCCGGGTCAGGTCGGGCGGCAGGGCCAGATAGTCATTGTAGCGGCTGTTGGAAACGACCAGCCGCAAGGCGGCATCGAACACCGCAATGCCTTGCGGAAAATGATCCATGGCTTGCCAGAGGCTGGTGGCGGCCTCCTGCGCTGGAGCAGGCATTGGGTTGATCCTTCAAGGGCGGCGCGGCCGGACTATCGCGCTCTCCCGGGGAACAGTGCAAGACCTACTCTGGCCCCATTGCATTTCGGAGCCGGTTAATGGAATCCTACCGCCCCGCAGGTCGCGAGCGCCCGGGAGGCGAAGACAGTTTGAAAGGCTCATCAATGTTCAAGGAATTCCGTGACTTTGCCATCAAGGGCAACATGATCGACCTTGCTATAGGCGTGATCATCGGTGCTGCTTTCGGCGCCATCGTGTCGTCCATCGTCGACGATATCTTCATGCCGCTCATCGGCATCATCATCGGCGGCATCGATTTTTCCGGCATCGTGCTCACCGTGGGCGAAGCCAAGGTCAATATCGGCCTGTTCATCAACGCCGTGGTGAAATTCACCATCATCGCCTTTGTGCTCTTCCTCGTCGTCAAGGGCATCAACGCCCTCAAGCGCGATGCCGCCAAGGAGCCGGTGGAAACCACGCCCGCGCCCAGCCGGGAGGAAGTGTTGCTCACCGAAATCCGCGACGCCCTGCGCGCCAATCCGCGCTGATATCACAGAGCCGGCGACCGGAAACGGCGCCGGTTTTTTGTCTCAAGAGATATAGGATAAAATTCCGTTGACAGGAAGATTATAGGTCAGTAAACCTATTTATAGGTGGTACATCCTAAGGGTTGCCCGGCTCGACAGCGCCGGCCCCTAGCGCAAACTACCTTGGCGATTCACCGCAGTTGAATCGCTGCTTGTTCCGTCCCGTGGGGGGAACCTCGCGAGCCGGTTCGCAGCACTGGGGGCGTCGCGTGGTTCAAACTTGCCAGGGGCAGAGGGCGAAATGAGCGATCAGGTCTATTATCATTCCTATCTCAACCGCGACCGGCTGATCCATATCGTGGATGCGGATCCGGCCACGTGCGAAGCGTTGAGCGTATTGTTTCGCCTTGAAGGTTTCCAGACGGTGTTCTCGCTGGAGGCGGGCCATTTCAGCATCAGCATGGAGCGCCGGCGGCCCGATATCGTGGTGCTCAACCTCAAGGTGGGCGATGAGAGCGGACTGGGCCTGTTGCGCCGCGTCAAGGCCCTGCGCACCGGCACGCCGGTGTTCATGCTGGCCGACGAGCCGCAGGTCGACGCGGCGGTAATGGCCATGAAGCTGGGGGCTTCCGATGTCATCACCAAGCCCATCGATACCGAGCATCTGCTCACCGTTATCCGCGATGCCTTGCGCCGCGACGTGCATCTGGGGGCCATGCAGGGCGGCCGCCGTCCGGTGGAAGTGCGCGGCTTTTCTCAACTCACCCCGCGCGAGCGCGAGGTTCTCCAGCTCATCACCAATGGTCAGTCAAACAAGGAAGCCGGCCGTGAACTGGGCATTTCCCCGCGCACCATCGAGGTGCACCGCGCCCGCGTCATGGAAAAGCTGGGCGCCCGCAATACGGCGGATCTGATGCGGATCGTGCTGACGAGTTGAAAACCTTCCGGCGGCGGAAGGGGGGCTTAGCCCCCCAGGCTCGGCAGGGTCAGGTCGCCGGAGGTCAGCTTGCCGGCGGTGATGGCGGGGTCTGCTTCCACCCGCGGAATTTCCAGGCTCGCCCAGACGCTGACCAGCGCGTGGCGCAGCTCGAAGATCATCTCGTCGGTATGCAGCGGAGTGGGCGTGATGCGCAGACGCTCCGTGCCCTTGGGCACGGTGGGATAATTGATGGGCTGGATATAGATATTGTGCTTGTCCAGC
>NZ_JAUCDN010000129.1:0-8796 GCF_034675085.1 Devosia sp. | reverse complement strand
CGGTTCAGCCCCCCTGGGGCCCACCGGAACGCGCCACGCAGGTTTACCGGCGATTTCTGGATGTGACCATGGCCCAGACCCGCACCCGATCCAGCCCCGACGCTTTCGATGCCGGCGGACGCGGTGTGCAGCATCAAAGCCTGCGCCGGGCCAATGAACGGGCGGTGATGACCGCGATCGGCTTCAACCCGGGCCTGTCCAATGCCGATATCTCCCGGCTCTCGGCGCTGGCCCCGCAAACGGTCTCGGCCATATTGCTCGACATGGAGCGGGCCGGGCTCATCATGCGCGGCGAAGTGCTGCGGGGGCGGCGCGGCCAGCCCGCCACGCCCATCTATCCGCGCGCCGAGGGCGGTTTTTCCATCGGCGTCGAAATCGGCTGGAAGCATATCGACGTCTTGCTGCTCGACATGCATGCGCAGGTGCTGTCGCGCCAGCAGCGCCGCCACGCCTATCCAGACGCAAGGCGCGTCGTCGGCGATATCGTCGAGATGATGGGGGCGGTGATGCCCCGTCTGGGCGTCGCGTTGCGCCCCCGGCTGCGCGATATCGGGGTGGCGATGCCGAGCAATATCGGAGCCGTGCTGCACCTGACCCTGCCCGAGGCGCCGCCCGAACAGGCGCAATTATGGAGCGCGCTCGATCTTGCCGGGCAATTGCGGGACGCTACCGGGCTCGACGCCACGCTGTTCAACGACGGCAATGCCGCCTGCTGGTCCGAGCTGATCGCCTGCCCCCGTCCGCGTCCGCCCGGCTTCATCTATTTCTTCATCTCCTGCTACATCGCCGCCGGCATCGTCGGGGCGGGCACGCTGCGCGAGGGGCCGAACGGCCATTCGGCCAATCTGGGCTCGATGCTGGTGGGCCTGGGCGAGGACGGCACGCTGCTGCCGGCCCATGACATCGCCTCGCTGACGGCGCTGGAGCGGCGCCTGGCCCGGGCCGGCATCGCCCATGAGCCCCACGCGCCCGAGCAATGGGATTGGGCGGGCTTCGGGCCGGTGCTCGACGCCTGGATCGCCGACAGCGCCGCCGCGCTCGCCCGGGTGGCCTACAGCACCTCCGCCGTCATCGAGACCGGGCTGGTGGTGATCGACGGATTGCTGCCCGCGCCCATCCTGGCGCGGCTGATCGCGCAAATGCAGGCCGAACTCGAGCGCCTGCCGGTCACCGGCCAGGCCCTGCCGCATCTGCGGGCCGGCCATTCCGGCGCGCAGGCGCCCGCCATCGGGGCGGCCGAGCTGGTGCTCTACCGCCGGCATTTCCTGCGTGAAACCGGATCAGGACGCTGAAGGAAGCCGGCCCATGGCCTGGCGCAGCTGCGCGCTGGGCGTGAACACCACCGTCTGGCGCGAGGCGATGCGATGCTCGGTGCCGGTGCGCGGATTGCGCCCGATCCGCTCGGCGCGCTCGCGCACCTGGAACGAGCCGAAGGCGGTGAGCTTGACGTTTTCGCCGGCCATCAGCGCTTCGCCCATCAAGGCGAACATGGCGTCGCCGATGGCGGCAATGTCGGATCGGCTCAATCCCGTCCGGCGCGCCGCCGCTTCGCTGAGCAAGGCGCGAGTCAGAGTCGTGGTCATTTATATCGTTCCCCCCTGCTTAAATTCATAGCCAGAATGTAAGTAACTGTCCAGTCGGGGAGCAAATATGAAAACAGCAATCATATTTAGTTGACATATTTTAGAATGGTTATAAGCTGGAAGACATCGTAAGCTCGAAAAACCGCCGAATCGCCGGGGTTTCCGCCTCCCCGCCGCCTGCCAGAAAGGGTCCGCCGTGCGCCTGACGCGTCAATCCAACTATGCCATCCGCACCCTGGTCTATTGCGCCGTCAACGAGGCAGGATTGAGCCGGGTGGGCGATATCGCCAAGGCCTACAATATTTCCGAATTGTTCCTGTTCAAGCTGATCAAGCCGCTGGTGGAAAACGGCCTGCTCGAAACCGTGCGCGGCCGCCATGGCGGCATCCGGCTGGGCCGCAAGGCCGAGGACATCACCCTGCTCGATACCGTCCGGCTGACCGAGGAAAGCTTCGCGCTGGCCGAATGCTTCGAGGACGGCGCCGACTGCCCGCTGATCGGGGAATGCGACCTCAATGGCGCGCTGCGCGAGGCGCTGGGCGCCTTCTTCGAGGTGCTCGCCAGCTATACCATCGCCGATCTCGCCAGCAAGAAGCGCTCCATCCGCGATCGGCTGGGGCTGAGCGCCATGGAGGCGGTGCGCGCGCCGATGCACTGAATCTGAAAGGTCTCCGTACCTGGCACCCCGGCCCTGTCCGGGGTGTTTTTTTATGCGCGGATAGATGCGGCCCCGCTCGAGGGGAAGCGCCATGGAAGCGGCGCGACGCGCAGGTTTTTGCTGCCCGCTATAATTATGAGTTTGACAGTCATAATAAGCTGTGTTTTGATCCCCCTATCACAGGACGCAACGGAGCCGAGGGGATCCGGCCGGAGCGGACTGTTGAGACGACGGGGCTTGCTGCTACCGTCTCCCCGGGCCGGCCAGGATCCTCAACGTCCTGTCCGGCCTTTCCTTTGCGCCCGGCCTATGCTCTATGCCGCGCCATGGCCGCAGCACCGCTTCTCTCGCTTCAGAACATCCATCTCACCTTCGGGGGCACCACCCTGCTCGAAAGCGCCGAGCTGATCGTGGCGCCGGGCCAGCGCGTGGCGCTGGTAGGGCGCAACGGCTCGGGCAAGTCCACCCTGCTGCGCATCGCCGCCGGCGAGGTGGTCCATGACGGCGGGGTGCGGTTCGTCGAGCCCGGCGCCACGCTGCGCTATCTGCCCCAGGAGCCGGACCTCAGCGCCTTTGCCACCACGCTCGCCTATGTCGAGGCCGGGCTGGGGCCGGGGGACGATCCCTATCGCGCCCGCTATCTGCTGGAATCGCTGGGCTTGACCGGCGCGGAAAGCCCCGGGAACCTGTCGGGGGGAGAGGCGCGCCGCGCCGCGCTGGCGCGGGTGCTGGCGCCCAGGCCCGATATTCTGCTTCTGGACGAGCCCACCAACCATCTCGACCTGCCGGCCATCGAATGGTTGCAGGACGAGCTCAATTCCCTGCGCTCGGCCATGGTGCTGATCAGCCACGACCGGCGGTTCCTCTCCGACCTCAGCCGCTCCACGGTGTGGCTCGACCGCGGCGTCACCCGCCGGCTCGACAAGGGCTTTGCCGCCTTCGAGGGCTGGCGCGACGAGGTGCTGGAGCAGGAAGAGCGCGACCGCCACAAGCTCGACCGCCAGATCGTGCGCGAGGAGCATTGGCTGCGCTACGGCGTCACCGCCAGGCGCAAGCGCAATGTGGGGCGCCTGGAGCGCCTGGCCGGCCTGCGCCAGGAGCGGCGCGAACAGCGCCGGGTGACCGGCAATGTCTCCATGCAGGTTTCCGAGGGGCGGGTGTCGGGGGCGCTGGTGGTGGAGGCGGAGAGCATCGCCAAAAGCTTCGGCGCGCGAAAAATCGTCAGCGATTTTTCCACCCGCGTACTGCGGGGCGACCGCATCGGCATTGTCGGCCCCAATGGAGCGGGCAAGACCACGCTGATCAAGATGCTGACCGGCCTGCTGGAGCCCGATAGCGGCACTATCAAGCTCGGCGCGGCGCTGGAACTGGCCATGCTCGACCAGGGAAGGGCAAGGCTCGACCCCGCGACCCGCCTGCGCGACGCGCTGACCGGAGGCGGCTCGGACACGCTCCACATCAACGGCCAGCCCAAGCATGTCGTCGGCTATATGAAGGATTTCCTCTTCACCCCCGAACAGGCCAATACCCCCATCGGCAAGCTCTCGGGCGGCGAGCGCGCCCGCGTGGCGCTGGCCCGCGCCCTCTCGCTGCCCTCCAATTTCCTGGTGCTGGACGAGCCGACCAACGATCTCGATCTGGAAACGCTCGACCTGCTGGAGGAAATGGTCTCGGACTATGCCGGCACGGTGATCGTGGTCAGCCACGACCGCGATTTCCTCGACCGGGTGGCGACGTCGGTGGTGATGGCCGAGGGCGACGGGCGCTGGACCGAATATGCCGGCGGCTATTCCGACATGGTGAGCCAGCGCGGCAGCGGCGTGAATGCGCGCATGGCCGAAAAGACCCCGCGCCCCGCCAGACCCTCGGCGGCGCCGGCCGCGACGGCGGCGCCCGCGCCCAAGCGCAAGCTGAGCTTCAAGCAAAAGCACGCGCTCGAGACCTTGCCCAAGGATATCGACAAGCTCGACGCCGAGATTGCCGCGATCAACGCGGTGCTGTCCGACCCCAATTTCTACACGCGCGACCCCAATGGCTTTGCCGCCCGGTCCAAGGCGCTGGAAGCGGCGGAAGCCAAAAAGGCCGCCGCCGAGGAGCAATGGCTGGAACTGGAAATGCTGCGCGAGGAACTGGAAGGGTAGAGCCTACTCCCAATCGAATTTCGGCTTGGCCAGGTAGTGCAGCTCTTCGGGGGGCTCGCCGCCGATGCGGCGGAGCAGGAGCTGGCCCATCTGCCGGCCGGCATCGACGAAATCCTCGAAGGCGGTTTCCGCGCCGGGCTGGAACTGGGCGAACATGGCGGAGGACTGCTTGGAAACCACGCGGGCGGTCTCCCCGATGACATGGCCGCTCTCGCGCAATCCCCCGATCACCGCCAGGGCGGAGACCTCGGAGGCGCAGACATAGCCATCGGGCGCGTCGGGCCGGCGCGAGCGCTTGATGACGTAATTGCGGATGGCGTCGGTGGCGCTGCCCAGATTGACGTCGCCGGCAAACTCATGGGCGATGCCCACTTCCTCGGCGGCTCGCGCCATGCCCGATTTGAGATGGTCGGTATAGGTCAGGGCGCTGTCGGGCAGCACGATGGAAACGCGCTTGCACCCCTGGGCGGCAAGGCGCTTCACCGCCCCATAGGCATAGGCGTCATTGTCGAAATCGACGAAGGGATGCTGCTCGGGCCAGTTGGTGCGGCCATGGCTGACAAAGGGAAAATCATTGTCGATGAGGAAGCGGATGCGCTCGTCGAAGCTCTCGGCCTTGGAGAAGATGACGCCATCGGCCATGCGGTTGCGCACGATATGGCGGATCGGCTCCATCGGATCGACATTGCGGAAAAGCGGGGTGATGACGATGTGATAGGCGGTGTCGCGCACCGCCTCGCTCAGCCCGGTGACGATGGAGGAGCCGAAGCCGTAGATCTGCTCGTCCGGCTCGAGCACCAGCGCCACCACATTGGTGCGCCCGGTCTTGAGGCGCAGGGCGGCCCGGTCCGGCAGATAGCCGATCTCGGCGGCAATCTTCTGCACCCGGTCGCGCGTATCCTGCGCCAGCTCGGGCGCATTGTTGAGCGCGCGCGAGATGGTGGTGACGGCAAGGCCGGTCATCTGCGCAATGGTCTTGAGCGTCGGCTTGCCGGATGGCTTGACGCCGCGCTTGCCCTTGGCGGCAGCGGGCAGATCGTCTTCGGCCACGTTTGTCGTCCCTCGTGCCGCGTTGCATCGCGGCTGGTCTTAGAAAGGTCCGACAAGACCAGATTGTCCGGCCCAGTTCAAGCATTTCCGGGGCCGCCGAAAACAGCACCCCCCCGAAAACCGCGCGAGATTTTTCGGTCTTAGGCGAAAGTCGGGTAGGGTTTTTTGAAAAAATCGTCTTTGCGGGTCGCTACGGCACTGGAATTCGAAAACAAACGCCCCTATCTTGCCATCATCCATCGGTATCCACCGATTGTCGCATCGCAACCAGCAGGAAAGGACTGACGATGACCCTGTCGCACGCCGTCACCACCCATGCCGGTTCCATGCTCGTACGCCGCCACTTGCAACTTGCCAAACGCTGGCAAGGGATCTGTCGCCGCAAACGAATGTGACCTCTCGTCACGCCTTCGTCTCAAACTTCCGATAGAATTCCCGCATTGCCTGCCCGGATGGTGCCCCGCACCGCCGACGCCGCCGCAATGCGCAAGTGGAACCTCCTCCCATGCAGGAAAACAGCATCACCAGGGCCCCGGTCCAGCGGCCCATCGTCATCGAAGTCGGCGGGGAACCGCTGGGCGTCGTCATCCCCCAGGCCGAGGGTTACCGGTTCCTCGCGGTCAGGCTGCCCGCCTTCGCCGTTGACGGCCAGCATTTCGAAACCATCGAAAAGGCCCATTTCGCCGTGTCCCAGGCCGTGCGCGCCGGCAACGCGGCGGCGTGAAAAAAGGCGAGGCCCGCGCCTCGCCTTGTCTTGCCTTGGTTCGCGAGCCGCGGTTCAGCCATTTCCCTCTATGGAAATTCCCTGCCCGTCCACGCGCACCTCAACCCCAGGCCGGGCCTGTTCCTGCTGCCAGGCATAGATGGCGAAGCCCACCACCACGACCAGCAGAATGGCGACGATGGCGTAAAGTCCGTTGCGGTTCATTGAAAACTCCTGACGCTGTTGATCGGGTGCAACGCACCAGAACCGGTAGGGTTCAATCTCGTGGAAGGCGCGCAGGCATCCCCGGCGCTATTCTTCCGCCGCGATGGCGCGCAGGGCCATGACGAAGGCGGTGATGCCGATGGCCAGCGGCCCGGAATTGTCGATGATGACGGGATCGACCCCCGCCGGCACCGGCGGGCTTTCGCGGGCCAGCCGGGCGGTGACCTGGCCGGAATTTTCCCGCCCGCGCTTGAGCAGGCGTTCGGCGCGGCGCGAGATTTCAGCGGTGATGAGCACCACGGCGGCATTGGGATAGCGGGCCCTGGCCAGCGTCACCGCATGGCGGGAGACGCTGGCGACGACGATCCGGCCCAGGGCGATGTCGGTATCGACGCCCAGCGGCAGGCCATAGCGCCGCTCATGGGCTTCCCAGCAAAGCGCGAGGCGCCCCGCCGCTTCCACCTCGGCAAACAGGGCGGGCTCGATCTCGTCATGCTCGTCTCCGCCGCTGCCGGAGGCGGGCGTCGCCAGCCGGCGCACGAAGGAGAAGCGCTTGTCCCCGTCCAGCGCCTGCCGGGCCCCGGCGATGAGCGTATCCTTGCCGACCCCCGAGGGGCCGACCACCAGAACCAGCGAACCGAGGGGACGCGCCGCCATCGCCGTCAGCTCACCCTTTCGCCCTGCCGCCAGACGCCGCGCACCACCGGCAATCCATCGACCACGCGCACCCGCACCAGATCGGCGCGCCGGCCCGGCGCGATCTCGCCGCGGTCGTCCAGCCCCGCCGCGCGCGCCGGATTGGCGCTGACCATGGCCAGCGCCGCCGCCAGGCCGAGCCCCTCGACCTTTTGCGGCAACAGGAACGCGGCCTGGAGCAGGGCCATGGGCACATAATCGGAACTGAGAATATCGAGCAGGCCCGCCCGCACCAGGTCGGTGGCCGAGACATTGCCCGAATGGGAGCGCCCGCGCACCACATTGGGCGCGCCCATCAGGATGGAAAGGCCCCCATCATGGGCGGCGGCCGCCGCTTCCAGGGTGGTGGGAAATTCGGCGATGGCGACGCCATCCTCCACCGCTTCCTCGACATGGAGCAGCGTGGTGTCGTCATGGCTGGCCAGCGGCAGGCCCAGCGCCCGTGCCCGCGCCACGATATGGGCGCGGTTGGGGGCGGCATAACGGTCATGCTCGGCCTGACGGGCGGCGAGATAGGCCTCGACATCGCCCTGGCGGCCCAGCCGGTCCTTGTAGAAGCGCTTATATTCCTCAAGGGAGGCGAACTGGCGCTGGCCGGGCGTATGGTCCATCACCGAGGCGAGGCGGGTATGGGCGGCTCCGGCATGGGCCTCGAATTGGGCGATGACGTCATGGGCGGGCAATTCGCAGCGCAGATGCACGAAATGCTCGGCGCGCAGCCAGCCTCCGTCCCGTCCGCCGGCGATGGCGGCGGTGAGCTTTTCCACATGCTGGCCCATTTCCGGCATGTCCACATCCGAGCCGATGCGCACCGCGTCGAAGACCGTGGTGATGCCCGAGCCGGCGACCTGCACGTCATGGGCATGGAGCGAGGCCAGCGGGTCCCAGAAGACGCCGGGGCGGGGGCGATAATAGTTTTCGAGCTGGTCGGTATGCAGCTCGACAAGGCCGGCGACGAGATAATCGCCTTGAAGGTCCTCGCCCACGGCGCCGGCGCCCGCATCGATGGACGCGATGGTGTCCCCTGCGAGGGAAAGGCTGCCCAGGATCTCCTCATCGGCCAGCACGATCCGGCCATTGCGAAAGCTGGTTATCCTCATCAGAGCGCGCCTCCGAGCGGGAAATCGGCGAGGCGGCGGAACAGCTTGCCGCTGTCGGGCTCATGGAACAGGCTCAACCGGTCCAGCGTCACCTCTTCGTCCAGCGCCGGGCCGAACCAGGTCCGGGCCGCCGCCAGCATCTCGGCCTGGTCTTCCGGCTCCAGCCGGTCGCTCAGCGTCATGTGAAACTGGAACTGGTCGAGCACGTAGGGATAGCCGTGGCTGTCGAGCAGTTCGGCCTGGCGCGGGGTGAGCCCGCCCTGAAGGCGCTTCTCGCGCTCCCTGGGGCTCATCGGCGCGCGGAAATCCTCGAACGCCTCGACCACGCCGGCGGCGAAGCCGGGCAGGGTGGGGTGGGCCTCATCGGCCAGCAGCGCCAGGAAGCCTTCAATGGTCGCCAGGCGCAGCCGGCCCAGCGAAACGGGCTGCTGGCGGGCGGCAAAATCGGCCAGGGCAGCGCAGAACTGGGCCTGGCTGCGGCCATCGGCCAGCGCCATCGGCGCCTTGATTGTGGCATGAAAGCCGTAGCGGCTGGCGCCCTGGGTCAGATTGAGCAGGCGATTTCGATCCAGCCCCGCCACCGTTCCGCCCAGCAATTCGCCGGTGCTGGCGTCGCGCCCGAACCATGTGGCGGCGCGCT
>NZ_JAUCDN010000128.1:0-8798 GCF_034675085.1 Devosia sp. | reverse complement strand
TCGGAGACCAAGTTCGAGAACGGTGCTTCCGAGTATGAGATCGAACTCAAGTACTCGGACAACGAAGGCGTGATCCGCACGATCGAGCGCGTGTCGCGCCCCGGTCGCCGCGTTTATGCGTCGGTGAAGAATATTCCGCAGGTTGCCAATGGCCTGGGTGTCTCGATCCTCTCCACCCCCAAGGGTGTGATGGCCGACCACGAAGCCAAGGCCGCCAATGTGGGTGGCGAGGTACTCTGCCGCGTATTCTAAGGCTTTCCCGCCTTAGGATCCGGGGTAAGACGATTACTCAAGGATAAACGAAGAATGTCACGTACTGGCAAGAAACCGGTGGCACCGGTAAGCGGCGTTACGGTCACGATCAAGGGTCGTACCGTTTCAGCCAAGGGCCCGAAGGGCGAACTGAGCATCGATCTGATGGATGCTGTCAATGTGGAGCAGACGGAAGAGGGCCTGGTGGTTTCGCCGGTCAACGACACCCGTTTCGCCCGCGCCGCCTGGGGCACCACCCGCGCGCTGCTGCAGAACATCGTCACCGGTGTTTCTGCCGGTTTCGAGAAGAAGCTGGCCATCCAGGGCGTTGGTTACCGCGCCGCCATGCAGGGCAAGGATGTCAAGCTCACGCTTGGTTTCAGCCACGAAGTGATTTATGAGGCCCCCCAGGGCATCACGCTTGCCGTTCCGGCGCCGACCGAAATCGTGGTCAGCGGCATCGACAAGCAGCAGGTGGGTCAGGTTGCGGCCAATATTCGCGCCTGGCGCAAGCCCGAGCCCTACAAGGGCAAGGGTGTGCGGTACGCGGACGAATTCGTGTTCCGCAAAGAAGGCAAGAAGAAGTAAGGAGCGCCTGCAATGGCTATCAGTGCAAAAGGTGCGGAGCGCCGCAAGGCTCGTGTCCGCAAGGCGCTCAAGGCTCGTGCCTTCGGTCGTCCCCGTCTCAGCGTTTTCCGCTCGGACAAGAATATTTACGCCCAGATCATCGACGATACTACCGGCCGCACGCTGGCTGCCGCTTCGACGCTCGACAAGGATGTCAAGTCGTCGGTCAAGAATGGCGCCACCGCCGAGGCTGCTGCGGTTATCGGCAAGCTGATCGCCGAGCGCGGCACCAAGGCCGGCGTTGCCGAAGTGGTGTTCGACCGTGGGGCTTACATTTATCATGGCCGTGTGAAGGCCCTTGCAGACGCCGCCCGTGAAGGCGGTCTGCAGTTCTAACGCGGCGAGGAAAGCAATTATGAGCAGAGACGTTCAAGAACGCGAAAGCGAATTCGTCGATCGCCTGGTCCACATCAACCGCGTGGCCAAGGTGGTCAAGGGCGGCCGTCGCTTCGGTTTCGCTGCCCTCGTCGTCGTGGGTGACCAGAAGGGCCGCGTCGGCTTCGGCCATGGCAAGGCCCGCGAAGTTCCCGAGGCGATCCGCAAGGCCACCGAACAGGCCAAGCGCCAGATGATCCGCGTGCCGCTGCGCGACGCCCGCACCCTTCACCACGACGTGACCGGTCGCCATGGCGCCGGCAAGGTGATCCTGCGCGCCGCCGTTCCCGGTACCGGCATCATCGCCGGTGGTCCGATGCGCGCCGTGTTCGAGACGCTTGGCATCAACGACATCGTCGCCAAGTCGCAGGGCACCGCCAACCCCTATAACATGGTGCGGGCCACCTTCGATGCGCTCAAGCGCGTCGACAGCCCCCGCTCGGTCGCGGCCCGCCGCGGTCTCAAGGTTTCCGAACTGCAGGCTCGCCGCGGCGAGACTGCTGTCGAAGCCTGATAGGGCTCGGGAGAGAACGAAATGGCAAAAGCGAAAACCATCACCGTGCAGCAGGTCGGCTCGCCGATCCGCCGCGAAAAGAGCCAGCGCGCGACCCTGATCGGTCTCGGGCTCAACAAGATGAACAAGCAGCGCGAGCTGGTTGATACGCCCGAGGTTCGCGGCATGATCAACAAGGTCCCGCACCTCGTCCGCGTTATCGGCGAGTAAGAGAGAAGGTCCGGCAAATGACCCGTTTGAACGAACTTCGTGACAATCCCGGCGCCAACAAGACCCGCGTCCGCGTGGGCCGTGGCATTGGCTCGGGCGTCGGCAAGACCGGCGGTCGCGGCGGCAAGGGCCAGACCGCTCGCTCGGGCGTTGCGATCAACGGCTTTGAAGGCGGCCAGATGCCCCTTCACATGCGCATGCCCAAGCGCGGCTTCAACGTCCCCAATCCCAAGGACTGGAACCAGGTCCGCATCGACCGCATCCAGGCCTATATCGACAGCGGCAAGCTCGACGCCAAGGCGGTGATCGATGCCGAGGCGCTGGTGGCTGCGCGGGTGATCCGCCGCGCCAAGGACGGCGTACGCCTGATGGGCTCGGAAGGCTTTACCGCCAAGAAGGTCACCTTCAAGGTCGACTACGCCACCAAGGGCGCCCTGGCCGCCATCGAGGCCGCCGGCGGCAAGGTGGAGCTGATCCCGGCCAAGCAGCCGTGGAAGAAGGCCCCCCGCGCGCAGTAAATGACTCGCAGGCGTACCCGGCTTTCTGCCGGGTGCGCTTTTTTGGTTTGTTGCGTTAGGGACGCAGATGCATATGCTCCCGAAGCGCTCCGAGCGCACCTGGCCTTGAAGCCATAGGGAGCGATATATGGCGTCCGCAGCCGAACAGCTGGCACGTAATCTCAGTTTTTCGACCTTTTCCAAGGCGAAAGCCCTGCAGCAGCGCATCTGGTTCACACTGGGGGCGCTGCTCGTTTATCGTCTGGGCACGTTCATTCCGGTTCCGGGCATCGACCCCGATGCGTTCCGCGCGACCTTTGAGCAGAGCCAGCAGGGCATCATCGGCATGTTCAACATGTTCGCCGGCGGCGCCGTCGAGCGCATGGCGATCTTTGCCCTCAACCTTATTCCCTACATCACGGCCTCCATCGTGGTGCAGGTTGTCGCCACGGCATCGCCGCGCCTCGAAGCCCTCAAGAAAGAGGGTGGGGAAGCCGGCCGTCGCAAGATGAACCAGTATACGCGCTACCTTACGGTGGCCTTCTGCGCCGTGCAGGCCTATGGCATCGCCGTAGGCTTGGAAGCGAGCCAGGGCGTTGTGCTCAACCCGGGCTGGTTCTTCCGCATTTCCACCGTCGTCACGCTGGTGGGCGGCACCATGTTCCTGATGTGGCTGGGCGAGCAGATCACCTCGCGCGGTGTCGGCAACGGCATTTCGCTCATCATTTTCGCCGGTATCGTGGCCAATTTGCCCACCACCGTTGCCCAGACGCTGGAGCTGAGCCGCACCGGCGCCATTCCGGGTATTGCCGGGCTGGGCATGATCGTGCTGGCCCTGGTGGTGATCGCCATCATCGTGTTCTTCGAGCGCGCCCAGCGCCGGCTGCTGATCCAGTATCCGAAGCGCCAGGTGGGCAACAAGATGTTCCAGGGCGACAGCTCGCATCTGCCGCTCAAGCTCAACACCTCGGGCGTGATCCCGGTGATCTTCGCCTCCTCGCTGCTGCTGCTGCCGGCGACCATCGCCTCGTTCACCGCGCAGGCGTCGGAAATGGGCTGGCTGCAGACCATCACGGCGCTGCTCGGCCGCGGCCAGCCGCTCTATCTGCTGGTCTATGGCGGGCTGACCATCTTCTTCGCCTTCTTCTATACGGCCATCGTGTTCAATCCGCAGGAAACCGCTGACAATCTCAAGCGCTCCGGTGGCTTCATTCCGGGGATTCGTCCGGGCGAGCGGACCGCGCAGCACATCGATTATGTGCTCACTCGCATCACCGTGATCGGCGCGCTCTACCTCACCTTCGTGGCGCTGATCCCCGAAGTGCTGTTCAGCCAGCTTGCCGTGAGCCAGTTCATCGGCGGCACCTCGCTGCTGATCCTGGTGACGGTGACGCTGGATACGATCAGCCAGGTGCAGAGCCATCTGATCGCGCAGCAATATGAGGGGCTGGTCAAGAAGTCCCGTCTTGGAGGAGGCAAGCGTCGATGAGGTTGATACTGCTCGGCCCGCCGGGGGCGGGGAAGGGGACCCAGGCCAAGATCCTGGTCGATGCCTATGGCATTCCCCAGCTCTCCACCGGCGACATCCTGCGCTCCGCCATTGCCGCCAAGACCCCATTGGGGCTCGAGGCCAAGGCCGTGGTCGACCGGGGCGACCTGGTCTCGGACGACATTGTCAACGGCATCGTCTCGGAACGCCTGGATGCCGAGGACTGCAAGCCCGGCTTCATCCTCGACGGCTTTCCGCGCACCATCGCCCAGGCCGAAGCGCTTGATGGCATGCTGGCCGACAAGGGCATGAAGCTCGACGCGGTCGTGGAAATCAAGGCAGATGCCGACGAGTTGGTGCGCCGCGTGATTCAGCGCGCCAAGGAATCGGGCGGGGCCCGCGCTGATGACAATGAGGAGGTTCTGCGCAACCGCCTCGGCGTCTATCAGCAGCAGACCGCGCCGCTGGTCGCCTATTATGCCGAGACGGGGCTTCTGCGCCCGGTCGATGGCATGGAGCCCGTCGAGAAGGTGACGGTGGCCATAAAGGCGGCCATCTCTGCATGAATGCTGGCTCGGTTTGGCAGTTGACTCTGCGGAATCGAGCCCTTAAAGAACCGCGTCAGTCTCATGGATTATTGGGCTGGATTCGGTTCTCCAACTGGTTGGGGATCGAAGTCCGGTCCCTTGTTGTTTAAGGGCGCCAGCCGTGATGGCTCGCGCTGAATGAAGGAGAGCAGACGTGGCTCGTATTGCTGGCGTCAATATCCCGACGAACAAGCGCGTGGTTATCGCGCTGCAGTATATTCATGGGATCGGCGACAAGTTCGCCGAGGATATCTGCACCAAGGTTGGCATTCCGGCCGAGCGCCGCGTCAATGAGCTGACCGACGCCGAAGTTATCCAGATCCGTGAGACCATCGACCGCGACTATGTCGTGGAAGGCGATCTTCGCCGCAATGTGGCGATGAACATCAAGCGCCTGATGGATCTTGGCAATTATCGTGGCCTGCGCCACCGTCGCGGCCTGCCGGTTCGCGGCCAGCGCACCCACACCAATGCCCGCACCCGCAAGGGTCCGGCCAAGCCGATCGCCGGCAAGAAGAAGTAAGAACCCGCATAGGGTTCTTCGATGTAGCTGCCGGGGCCCATCCCGGGCTAACGGCAGCGCTGATATCGTTCAGAGGAATTAAATGGCTAAAGCTGAAGTCGCGCGCGTCCGTCGTAAAGAGCGCAAGAACATCACGTCGGGCGTCGCGCATGTGAACGCCTCGTTCAACAACACCATGATCACGATTGCCGATATGCAGGGCAATACCATCTCCTGGTCCTCTTCGGGCGTGATGGGCTTCAAGGGTTCGCGCAAGTCGACCCCCTATGCTGCCCAGGTCGCCGCCGAGGATGCCGCCAAGAAGGCGCAGGAACATGGCATGAAGACCCTGGAAGTCGAAGTTCGTGGTCCTGGCTCGGGCCGTGAATCGGCCCTGCGTGCCCTTCAGGCCGCCGGCTTCAACGTCACCTCGATCCGCGACGTGACCTCGATTCCGCACAATGGCTGCCGCCCGCGCAAGCGGCGCCGCGTCTAATCTGGACCCATTGACGAGCTCCCGGCCGCTTTGGCCGGGAGTCTTATTGCGTTTGCGGCGGTGCGGCTCGGGCTGGAGCCGCGATTTTGAAAGGACATAACCGTGACGATCCAGAGGAACTGGCAAGAACTGATCAAGCCGACCAAGCTGGAGATTGTTTCGGGCAGCGACAACGCGCGCGTGGCCTCGGTTGTCGCCGAGCCGCTTGAGCGCGGTTACGGGCTTACCCTGGGTAACGCCCTTCGTCGCGTGCTGCTGTCGTCGCTTCAGGGCGCGGCGGTTACCGCAATCCAGATTGACGGCATCCTGCACGAATTCTCGTCGCTCCCGGGCGTGCGTGAAGACATCACCGACCTCGTTCTCAACGTGAAGGAAATCGCGTTGAAGATGGGCGGGGAGGGTCCCAAGCGCCTGACGCTGTCGCGCCAGGGCCCCGGCGCGGTGACGGCCGGCGACATCAAGGTCACCGGCGATATCGAGGTGCTGAACCCCGAACTGGTCATCTGCCACCTCGACGATGGCGCCGAGATCAATATCGAATTCACCGTCGATACCGGCAAGGGCTATGTCGCCGCCGACAAGAACCGCCCGGAAGATGCGCCGATCGGCTATATCCCGGTCGACTCGCTGTTTTCCCCGGTCCGCCGCGTCAGCTACAAGGTCGATGCCACCCGCGCCGGTGAGAGCCTCGACAAGGACAAGCTGACCTTGCAGATCGAGACCAATGGCGCCGTGTCGCCGGAAGATGCCGTGGCCTATGCCGCCCGCATCCTCCAGGACCAGCTGTCGGTGTTCGTGAATTTCGAGGAGCCCAGCAAGGAAAAGGCGCAGGACGCCGTGCCCGAGCTGGCCTTCAACCCGGCCCTGCTCAAGAAGGTGGACGAACTGGAGCTATCCGTGCGTTCCGCCAACTGCCTCAAGAACGACAACATCGTCTATATCGGCGACCTCATCCAGAAGACGGAAGCCGAGATGCTGCGGACTCCGAATTTCGGCCGCAAGTCGCTTAATGAAATCAAGGAAGTCCTGGCACAGATGGGGCTTCATCTCGGGATGGACGTGGCCAATTGGCCGCCCGAGAATATCGATGACCTCGCCAAGCGCTACGAAGATCATTACTGATCCGGCGCCGCCAAGATTTTAGGAGACTACTATGCGCCACGGTAATTCAGGTCGCAAATTCAGCCGCACGGCCAGCCACCGCAAGGCCATGTTCGCCAATATGTCGGCTGCTCTGATCAAGCACGAGCAGATTGTCACCACCCTGCCCAAGGCGAAGGATTTGCGTCCGATCGTCGAAAAGCTGATCACCCTGGGCAAGCGCGGTGATCTGCATGCCCGCCGCCAGGCCATCAGCCAGATCCGCGATGAGGGCCAGGTGGCCAAGCTCTTTGCCGTTCTCGGCCCGCGCTACAAGGACCGCCAGGGCGGCTATATCCGCATCCTCAAGGCCGGCTTCCGCTATGGCGACAATGCTCCCATGGCCGTGATCGAGTTCGTCGACCGCGACGTCAACGCCAAGGGCCAGGACAGCGGCCCGGTGCAGGGCGACGAGTCCGAAGCCGCGTAAGGCTTGGATGCACTGAATTGAAAAGGCGGTCGTGCTGGGCATGGCCGCCTTTTTGTTTGGGGGATTGACCCGGTGCGGATTGTAGTTCAAACAGCTTATGGGCGCGCCAGTCCCCACGCGGCATAAAGCGCGTCAAGTTCGCGCCGATCATGGCAAAACACCGCCGGCAGGCCGGATCGCGTAGCGAGGTCGCGGGCATGCTGGGACTTGTTGCGGGTCTTCCATAGCCAGGCCAGCATGTCCCATTTGATGGAATCGCGGTTGCCCTCAAGTCCACCGGCGCGCTGCCGCCCCAGGGTGCGGCGGACGTAGCGGGCCGTGCGCACGGCCAGGCTGTCGTCCAGCACGATGATGCCGGTGGTGCGGGCGAGGCGTTGCGGCATCAGCCGGGAATAGCTGCCATCCATCACCCATTCGGGCAGGGCAATCGCCTCGTCGTGTAACGCGAAGAAATCTGCGTCGGGGCGCTGCTGCCAATCGGTGCCGGGCAGGTGGCGGAACTGGTCGAGATGGATGGAAGGAATGCCCAGCCGGGCGCCGAGGGCCGCCGCCAGGGTCGATTTTCCGGAGTTGGTGGGGCCGAGCACCATGATGCGGGGGCCCAGCGTCTCCAGGGCGGGAAAGCTGGCCATGGCATCCTCCCAAAAAAGAAACGGCCATTCCGACGGATGCCGGAATGGCCGCGCAATGAAACGATTGCGTCTTACTCCGGCTGCTGGTCCTTGCCGGTATAGACCTCATCGACCCAATACTGGTCGCGGCGGTCGAAGCCGTTGAAGGGGGTGAGCGAAGCCTGGGTATAGGCACCCATCAGGCCGAACTCGATCCAGTCGTCCTCATCGATATCGGCGGGCAGGGTGAACACCTGGGGCAGCACGTCATAGCTGTCGCAGGTGGGGCCCCAGATGGTGAACTCGGAGAACTGCGCATCGTTGTCATGCACGCGGGCGCCGCGCCAGACGCGAACCGGCGGGGTGAAGTGCATGAACTTCACTTCCATCAGGCTGCCATAGGCGCCGTCATTGACATAGACCGATTGGCCGCCGCGCTGATGCTTGACGCGCAGCAGCAGCGAGGTCGATGAGGTCACCAGCGCGCGGCCGGGCTCGATGATGAGGTCGGGCTTGCGCTTCTCGCCGAAATGATCGTTCACCGCCTGGGCGATGGTCTCGAAATAATAGTCCATCGGCGGCGCTTCGCTGGTCGGGTAGGGGGCCGGATAGCCGCCCCCGATATTGAGGCGCTTGAGCTCGATCCCGGATTCCTCGACGATACGGGCGGCGGCGGCGATGTGACGCTCATAAGCATAGGCGTCTTCGCACTGGCTGCCGACATGAAAGCACAGGCTGGGCGTATAGCCCATCTGCTCGACCATAACCGCTATTTCGGCCGCGCCCTGTTCCATGACGCCGAACTTGATGCCGAAATCATAGGATTTGAGCGCCTTGCCGGCCTTGAAGCGGGTGGTCACCTCGACGTCGCGGCTGGGCGAGACGACGGCGGCGAGCTGGTCGAGCTGCTGGGGATGGTCGATGGTGAAGCTGCGCACGCCGAAGTCCTCATAGGCGCGGGCGATCTCGCGGCGGTTCTTGATCGGGTTGTTGTAGTGCATCACCGCGCCGGGCGCGTAGTCGCGCACCAGCTCCATCTCGGTATTGGAGGCCACGTCGAACGCCTTG
>NZ_JAUCDN010000127.1:0-8857 GCF_034675085.1 Devosia sp. | reverse complement strand
AGCTTGGCCAGGCGTTCCTGGAGCTTTTCGCGGTCGTAGTCCGAGGTGGTTTCCTCGATCTGCGCCTTGATCTGGCCCACGCGGCCCTGGATGTCGTCGGCCGAGCCGGCGCCATCGACGATGGTGGTGTTTTCCTTGGTGATTTCAACGCGCTTGGCGGTGCCCAGCATGTCGATGGTCACGTTCTCGAGCTTGATGCCGAGCTCTTCCGAGATCACCTGGCCGCCGGTCAGGATGGCGATGTCTTCCAGCATGGCCTTGCGGCGGTCGCCGAAGCCCGGGGCCTTGACGGCCGCGACCTTGAGGCCGCCGCGCAGGCGGTTCACGACGAGGGTGGCAAGGGCTTCGCCCTCGATGTCCTCGGCGATGATGAGCAGCGGACGCTGGCTCTGTACGACGCTTTCCAGGATCGGCAGGATGGCCTGCAGGTTGGAGAGCTTCTTTTCGTGCAGCAGGATCACCGGGTCCTCGAGGACGGCGGTCATCTTCTCGGCATTGGTGACGAAATAGGGCGACAGATACCCGCGATCGAACTGCATGCCTTCCACGACATCGAGTTCGGTCTCGGCGGTCTTGGCTTCCTCGACGGTGATGACACCCTCATTGCCGACCTTCTGCATGGCCTCGGCGATCATGTCGCCGATTTCCTTCTCGCCATTGGCCGAGATGGTGCCGACCTGGGCGACTTCGGCCGAGGAGGTGATCTTCTTGGACGAGGCCTTGAGGCCGTCCACGACCTCGGCGACGGCCAGGTCGATGCCGCGCTTCAGGTCCATCGGGTTGAAGCCGGCGGCGACGGCCTTGATGCCCTCGACGACAATGGCCTGGCCCAGAACGGTGGCGGTGGTGGTGCCGTCGCCGGCAACGTCATTGGTCTTGGAAGCAACCGAGCGCAGCAGCTGCGCGCCCAGGTTCTCGAACTTGTCTTCCAGCTCGATTTCCTTGGCGACCGACACGCCGTCCTTGGTGATGCGCGGGGCGCCGAACGACTTTTCGATCACCACGTTGCGGCCCTTGGGACCCAGGGTGACCTTCACCGCATTGGCGAGGATATTGACGCCGCGCAGCATCTTGTCGCGGGCATCGGTGGAGAATTTGACTTCCTTGGCGGCCATTTATGGCTCCTTGAATATCGAATGTTGAGGGGACGAAAAAACAGGCGCGAGAAGCGGCTTACGCTTCGATCACGCCCATGATGTCGCTTTCCTTCATGATGATGAGGTCTTCACCGTTGAGCTTGACCTCGGTGCCGCTCCACTTGCCGAAAAGCACGCGGTCGCCGGCCTTCACGTCCAACGCGGCCACCTTGCCGTTCTCGTCGCGGGCGCCGGGGCCCACGGAGACGATCACGCCCTCGGAGGGCTTTTCCTTGGCGGTATCGGGGATGATGATGCCACCCTTGGTCTTTTCTTCGCTGTCGACGCGGCGAACCACGACGCGGTCATGCAGAGGACGAAAGCCCATTTTTTGCTCCTTGATCGCAGCAACTGAATGCAAACTTGGCCCTGTTAGCACTCGCCTGATGAGAGTGCTAACAGAGTGCAGCGGATATATGGAGGCCCCCACGGCAAGTCAAGATCGGGCAACCTCACTTTCCGTTCGTGCGTTAGTCTGATGGTTCTTTTTGCTTTTGGCAGGTCACCATGACGCGACAATGTCTGGATAAGGATATCTCCGTCACTCCGGCCCGGGGCCGGGTGCATGTGGCGTTTGACGGCGCCGAGATCGCCAGCTCGCTCAACGCCCTCGAAGTGCGCGAGGCGGGCGAGCCGCTGCGCATCTTCCTGCCCCGCGCCGATGTGCGGGCCGATATCCTGGAGCTTTCCGAAACCCGCACCGTCTGCCCCTATAAGGGCGAGGCGCATTATTACACCATCAAGACGCTCACCGCCGACGGGCCGGACCATGCCTGGTACTACCCCGATCCATGCCCGGTGGTGGCGGGCCTGCTCGATCACATCGCCTTTGCCGGCGATCGCATCGAATATCACTACTCGGCGGTGTGAGCGGCCCTATTCCCTCTTCCCCCTGCGGGCAAGCTGAGCCATAAGTCATGCCATGACCCAGGATAATTCTCTTCAGATCAAGCTGCGCCTCAAGGGCGGCAATGGCCCCAACGCCAACTGGCATTGGGAGGTCCTCGATTCCACCGGCAAGGTGCTCAAGACCGGCAGCGCCGTTGGTCCCGAGCACAAGGCGTTCGCCACCGCGCGCATCGCCAAGGAAAAGCTGGAAGCGGCCGGCAACTGATCCATTGATGCGGGGCGGACGGTTCCGCTGAAACATCGGACCGAAAAGTGCGAAGCGGTTTTCGGATCGACCGGCGCTGTGCCGGGCAAGGGTGATGGATAGGGCGGGGGGCGGCGTCGTGGACCGGCCAGCTGGCGAAAAGACCGGACAGGGAAGCGGCGCGGCCATGACCCGGCGGGTCGATCCCTTGCGGGGCATCGGCCTCAAGGTTCTGTCCGTCTTCTGCTTTGTCATCATGGCCACCATGCTCAAGGCCACCCAGACCATTCCGTCTGGCGAACTGGTGTTTTTCCGCTGCTTTTTCGCCATCCTGCCGGTGACGGTCTGGCTGCTCTGGCGCCGGCAATTGCGCAGCGCGCTCTACACCCGCAACCCGATGGGCCATGTGGTGCGCTCGATCATCGGCGTGGCGTCCATGGGCATGGGCTTTTTCGCCCTGACGCGCCTGCCGCTGCCAGAATCCACCGCCATCGGCTATGCCTCGCCGCTGCTCATCGTGGTGTTCAGCGCCCTGCTGCTCAAGGAGCAGGTGCATCTTTTCCGCTGGACGGCGGTCATTGTCGGCCTGTTCGGGGTGATGGTCATCCTCTGGCCGCGTCTGACCCTGTTTTCCTCGGGCCAGGCATTGGGCAACAGCGAATCGCTGGGGGCGCTTGCCGCTTTCGGCGGCGCTGTGCTCACCGCCTTCGCCATGATGCAGGTGCGCAAGCTGACGCTGACCGAGCGCACCGAGGCCATCGTCATCTATTTCTTCCTCTGCGCCAGCATCATCTCGCTGCTGAGCCTGCCTTTCGGCTGGGTCTGGCCCACGCCGCAGCAGGCCGTGCTGCTGGTGGGGGCGGGCTTTTTCGGCGGATTGGGCCAGTTGCTGATGACCTCGAGCTACCGCTATGCCGACATGTCGGTCATCGCCCCGTTCGAATATGTCTCGCTGCTTCTGACGCTGGTGCTGGGCTTTCTCGTCTTCGGCGACATTCCCACGCTTGCCATGGTCGGCGGGGCGCTCATCATCGTCGCCTCGGGCATAGCCGTCATCATGCGCGAGCACTATCTGGGCCTTGACCGCGTAAAGGCCCGCCAGGCCAATACGCCCTGACCCCTCAGCCCGTTGCGGCCATGTCGGCCCAGCCCTGGCGCTTGCGGTAAATGGTCGAGGGGCTGATTTCCAGCGCCGCCGCCGCCAGCGAGACATTGCCGCCGAAGCTGGCTATCGCGTCCTCGATGATGCGCTGCTCCTGCCGCCACATGGGCAGCACGCCGGGCCTCCTGTCCGGCCGCGGCGCCGGTTCGGCCGGCGGCTGGGCGGCGCGCGCCTCGATATCGGCGGCGTTGAGCATGGCCAGGGTGATATCCCCGCCATCGAACATCACCACCATGCGGCGGATGAGGTTCTGCAACTGCCGCACATTGCCCGGCCATTCGGCGGCGGTGAGCAGGCTGGCCACGTCCGGGGCGAAGCCGGCGAACTGCTTGTGCTCCTCGGCCGCGTAGCGGGCGAGGAAATGACGGGCCAGCAGCATGATGTCGCTGGGCCGCTGGCGCAGCGGCGGCAGGTGGATCGGCAGCACATGCAGGCGGTAGAATAGGTCCTCGCGGAACTTCTTTTCGGTGATGAGCTGCATGGGGTTGCGATTGGTGGCGCAGATGACGCGCACATTCACATGTCGCACGCCAGCTTCCCCCACCCGGCTCAGCGTGCCCGTTTGCAGGAAGCGCAGGAGCTTGGATTGCAGGGAAAGGTCCATTTCCCCGATTTCGTCGAGGAACAGCGTGCCGCCATCGGCCAGCTCGGCCGCGCCCTTGCGGTCGTCATGCGCGCCGGTGAAGGCCCCGCGCGAGACGCCGAACAATTCGCTTTCCATCAGATCGCGCGGAATGGCGGCGCAGTTGATCGCCACCATGCGCTTGCCGGCGCGCGGCCCCCGGCCGTGCAGCGCTTCGGCGCACACATCCTTGCCGGTGCCGCTCTCCCCGGTGATGAAGACCGGCGCCGATGAGGTGGCGATGCGCCCGATCTGTTCATAGACGAACTGCATGGCGCTAGAGGCGCCGATAAAGCCGGCGAAATCGGCCAACCCCTCGCTGCGCGCTTCCAGTTTCAGCGCGCCGCCCTTGCCGTGCCGCTGCGCCAGCTCGCCGATGCGCGCCGCCATGGCCGCGCCATTGAGCGGCTTGACCACGTAGTCATGCGCACCGGCGCGCATCGCGCCCACCGCCGCCGAGACCGATGCGCCATCCGAGAGCGCGATCACCAGCGCGCCATCGGCCAGCTTCACCAGCCGGCCCACCGCGTCGTCGCTGCGCTCGCTGATGTCGCGAAGGCTGCTGAGATCGGCCAGAATCACGTCGAAAGCGCCCTGGCGCAGAAGCTCGCTGCCCTGCCGCCCGCCATCGGCCAGGCTGATGCGCACGCTTTCCCCCAGCGTTTCGGCAAGCGTGTCGACCAGAAGCTGGGCGTGGCGTTGATCGCCCTCGATCAGCAACAGCCGGCCCTGCGCCTCGCTATTGCCCCGGTTATGCGTCGCCATGCGGCCTGGTCCTTGCTCTGGTCGTGCAATCTCGTGTGAAGGGGCGCCGCCCCTCTGTGTTCCGATCATTGGTCAACAGGGTAAATAATCCGTTCCGCCCTGTCGCATTTTGCGTGTCGCCGGCGGAGGCGGGGGCGCAATTGGCCGTGGAAGATAAGGGTCTGTGCGCTTTTGCAGCTTTTCACACGATGCTATGAGGAAAGGGCCGAATCCCCCTCCCGCCATCAGGGGAGGATGGGCGGTGGGGCCGCCCGGATTGTCCGGGCGATGCGGCGCCCACCCAAGCAGCGAAGGTCCGGCCGTGCAGGCATTGGTCTATACGTTCATCGCTCTTGCTGCCGTCGCCATAGGCGCGGCGGCCTCTTTCGGCCTGACCTTTACCCCAGCCAACGCCATACTCGTCGGCCTCGTCTTCGCCGCGATCTGCGTCATGGTGCTCGAGCGCATATTGCGCCAGCGCGCCGAAAACCGCCTCGAGCGCGCCATCGAGGATTTGTCGCGCCTCCTGGCCACCGACGCCCAGGCCGGCGCAGTGCTGGGCCAGCGCATCAATGCCATGGCCGATCTCAATATCGAGGGCCGGCTCGATGGCGTCGAAGCCGATATTTCGGTTCTGGGCACCGTGGTGCGCCAGGTGGCCGAGGCCGTGGCCGAGTTGGAGGAGCGCGCCACCAAGCCGCAGCCGCCGCGCGGCCGCATGCTGAGCGCGCCGGAGGAACCCGAGCCGCCCGAGCCCGAGCCGGTCATTCCGCTCGAAAAGGTCTATCGCGCCCTCGATGACGGGCGCATCCTTTACCATGTCCAGCCGGTGGTGACGCTGCCCCAGCGCCGCCCGCAGGGTTACGATCTCGTGCCGCGCATGCTGCTGGACAATGGCGCTCTGGCCGAGAGCGCCGAATTCATGCCCCGCCATCACGGCGAGGAAGCTCTGCGCCAGATCGAGGCGCTGGCCCTGGTCGAGGCGGTCACCATTGCCCGCCGCTCGCGCACCAATGGCCAGCCGGTGACGCTTTACGTGCCCCTTTCGCGCGCTACGCTGGGCGATGCCGCCGCCGCCGACCAGCTCATCGCCACGCTCGAATCCAACCGCGCCATCGCCTCGGGTCTGATCTTCTCGATCGGCGAGGCCGACTGGAACGATCTCACCACCGCCGAGCGGGCCCTGGCCGACGCCATCCTGCGCAAGGGGGCCTTCTATTCGCTGCTCGGCGTCAAGTCCTTGCGCATGGATATCGCCGAACTGGCGGCGCGTGGCGTGCAGTCGCTGCGCATCGATGCCGCCCGGTTCCTGGCCGAGCCCGAGGCATTCACCGATTTCCATTCTTCCGACATCGCCAGCTATGTCGCCCGCTTCGATATCCGCCTTTTGGCCACCGGCATTGCCAATGAGCACCAGATCATCGAACTGCTCGAAGATGGCGTGCTTTTGGTGCAGGGCCCCTATATCGCGCCGCCCGGCCCGGTGCGCGCCGAGCTGCTATCCACGCCCGCGCGCCCGTCAGCGCCGCTCAGGCGGGCCGAGCTTTAGCGGCCGCGCACGGCATTTTCCCTTGATCGAACGCCAGAAGCTGCCACATAGAGCATCGGACCGAAAACTGCGAAGCGGTTTTCGGATTACTCCGTTGCGATAACAAAACAGGTGGAGCGCCGCATCCGAGTTCATCGGATCGCCCGGCGCTCCGGAATGCGTCCTTTCCTCGGGAATCTTGCGATGACCTCTCCGCTGCCCACCATTTCCGGTCTTTCCGATCTTGCCGGCCGCTATGACGCGGTGCTGAGCGACGTCTGGGGGGTCGTTCACAATGGCGTCGCCGGCTTTCCCACCGCCGTCGAGGCGCTGCGCGAATATCGCAAGACCGGCGGCAAGGTGGTGTTCATCACCAATGCCCCGCGCCCTTCGGCCCCCATCATTGAGATGCTCGATTCCCTCGGGGTTACGCGCGATGCCTATGATTCCATCGTCTCCTCGGGCGATGCCACCCGCGCCATGATCGCCAAATATCGCGGCAAGGCCATCCATCACGTCGGCCCGCCCACCGCCGACGACATGCTCTATGAGGGGCTCGACCTGCGCCGCACCGGCCCCGAAGAGGCCGAGGCCGTGGTGGTGACCGATCTGGACACCGATGACGATACCCCCGAAATGTACCGCCAGCGCGCCGAGCTGTGGCTGGCCCGCAAGCTGCCCATGATCTGCGCCAATCCCGACCGCGTGGTCGAGCATGGCGACAAGATCATCTATTGCGGCGGCGCGCTGGGCGACCTCTATGCCGCCATGGGCGGCATGGTGCTCATGGCCGGCAAGCCCTACCAGCCCATCTATGAGCAAGCCTATCGCCTGGCCGAGGAGGCCGTGGGCCGCCCGCTCGACAAGGCGCGGGTTCTGGCCATCGGCGACAGCGTGCGCACCGACGCCACCGGCGCCGCCCAGTTCGGCGTCGACCTGCTTTTCATCACCGGCTCCATCCATGCCGCCGAGCTTGACGCCTTCGGCAAGCCCGACCCGCAGGCCATTGCCGACCTGCTGGCGCCCAGCCGCGCCCGGGTTGCCGGCTTCCTGCCGCGCCTGGCCTGGTGACGGCCTTGGGCGGGTTCCTTTCCCTTTCGGGCCTCGATGCCGTGCCCGCCGCCTTGCGCGGGGCCTATCTCGCTATCGGCAATTTCGATGGCATGCATCGGGGGCACCAGAGCGTGCTGGCTACGCTCAAGGCCCGCGCCGCCGAGGCCGGCGTGCCGGCGGTGGTTCTCACCTTCGAGCCGCATCCGCGCGACGTCTTTGCGCCGGCGCCCTTCATGTTCCGCCTCACCGATGGCGCGGCAAAGGCGCGTCTGGCCGAGGCTTTGGGCCTTGATGGCATCGTCGTGCTGCCCTTCGATCACGCCTTTTCCCAGATCGAGGCCGAGGATTTCGTCTCCCGCTTCCTCGTCGATGCGCTGGCCGTCACCGGCGTCATCGTCGGGGCCGATTTCCATTTTGGCCGCCAGCGCCGGGGCACCCCCACCTTCCTCAAGGCCGCCGGCGCCGCGCAGGGCTTTGCCGTGGAAATCCTCGACCTCATGGATGAGGGCGACGAGGTCATTTCCTCCTCGCGCATCCGCGCCGCCCTTTCCGAAGGCGCGGTCACGGCCGCCAACCGGCTTCTGGGCTACCACTGGTTCTTCGAGGGCTGCGTGATTAAGGGCGACCAGCGGGGCAGGGAGCTGGGCTACCCCACTGCCAACACCGTCACCCACGCCAATTTCCAGCTCGCACAGGGGGTCTATGCCGTCCGTGCCCGGCTTGGGGACGCGGTGTTCGATGGCGTTGCCGCCTATGGCAAACCCATGTTCGACAACCAGCAGCCGCCCTTCGAAACGCATCTGTTCGATTTCGACGCCGACATTTATGGGCGCACGCTGACCGTCGCCCTGATCGGCCATATTCGCGGCCAGGAGGTTTTTTCCGGCCTCGACGCCCTCATCGCCGCCATGGATCGCGACAGCCGCAAGGCTCGCGACCTGCTGGCCAAGGCCAGGCCCCTGAGCGATCTCGACCGCAAGCTGGGCTTTCTGGGCTAACCTCTTCACCTCTCCCTTCGGGGGAGAGATCGGCTTGCAAAGCAAGCCGGGTGAGGGGGCCTCCCTTCCATCGGGATGCCGCACCCCAAATCATCCTTTGCCCCATCGGCCTTGCCTTGCTAAAAGGCGCGCAAATCTTCCTTTCCGATTGCGTTCCCATGACCGATACCGCTCCGGGCGCCGCCGAAACCGACTATTCGGCCACCCTTTTCCTGCCAGAAACCGAATTTCCCATGCGCGCCGGCCTTCCGGCCCGCGAGCCCGACTGGCTCAAGCGCTGGGAAGAGATGGATATTTACGCCTTGCAGCGCGAGCAGGCGCAGGATCGGCCGCTCTTTACCCTGCATGACGGCCCGCCCTACGCCAATGGCAACATCCATATCGGCCACGCGCTCAACAAGACCCTCAAGGATTTCGTCTCCCGCTCCATGCAGATGCTGGGCTACAATTCCGCCTATGTGCCCGGCTGGGACTGCCATGGCCTGCCCATCGAATGGAAGATCGAGGAGCAGTATCGCGCC
>NZ_JAUCDN010000126.1:0-8898 GCF_034675085.1 Devosia sp. | reverse complement strand
GGCTGGCCGAGCGCTTCGAGGGGCTGGAGGACGAGCCGGAAACCCATGCGCTGGTCGCTTCGGCGGTGGCCGCCGAGCAGGTGACCGAGCTTCTGGACGAGGGCGTCACCGAATTTCACATCTATACCCATAACCGCTCGCCGCTGGCGCTGGCGCTGGCGCGCATCCTGGGGCGGCGCGCGGCGTAGAGCATTGAGTTTTTGACCGCGCCATCCCCCATGCCATGCCGGCGCAGGGACGCCGTGGGTGGGGTTGCCGCCTGCGTTCAGTTCCCATTCAGGCGCGATGGCTTAGCCCGGTGGTTTCCGGCCAACAAATGGCCATGAAGATCGGCTTTCTGCCCCTCGGGGTGGCGCAAATCGGAATGCTTGAGAGATGAAAATCGACCGCCGCATCACCAATGGCCTGATCTGGGCCGGTGCCGCCATTGTCCTGGGCGTGCCGGCGGTGGATCTGCTGTCGGCGCAATTGATGGGCGAGCCCAGCCCGCAACTCGCCACCGCCGTGCCGCAGGCGGAAACGGTCGAAGCTGTTCCCGCTCCGGCGCCCGCCGCGCCCCAGCCAACGCCGAAGCCCACGCCAAAATCGACGCCACAATCGACGCCTCAATCCGCGCCCTCTCCGGTAGCCCAGCCTGCCGCCCCGGCGGCATCGACGGGCGGCGTGCTCGACACCTATCTGCAATCGGGCCGGGACCTGCCCAGCTATATTTCCGATGCTCCGGCCGCGGCACCTGCGCCTATGATCACGCCAACCGCCCCGACCCAGCCCGTTCCCGCCGCTCCGGCTCAGCCCAAGCTCACCGAAATGGCGGCGCTGCCGCCGGCCAAGGAAGCCCCGGTGCCCATGCCGCTCTCCATGCGTCCCCTCCCGGTAGCGGTACCGCTGGTGGTGGACAGCCCGCTCATCGTCGATGCGCCCGCTGCCGTCGCTCCGCGTCCGGCGGGGGAGGTGACTGCCGCCGATCTCGACGATTGGGAAACCGGCCCGCTTTCCGAATTTCTCCAGCAGCGCGCCCGCGAGCGGAATGGGGCCGCGTCTGATTACGATCCCAACGGCTTTTATCTCGATCAGGGGCCCAATACCCGCCAGCGCCAGCGCTCCTGGCTGGTCGGCCCTTCCGACGAGGTCTATTTCGCCGACTGATCCGGTGGCGCCGGGAACCTTCCGGGGCGAGCGCCATCCAATGGATATGCGGGGCAATCGGCCTCGCCGCCATTGGAGAAGTCGAAATGAAGATCCAGAGCCTTGCCGGCGTCATGCTGGCCGCCCTTGCCCTGCCGGTTCTCGCCCATGAGGTGCCGGCCGATATTGCCAAGTCGCCGCCGGCCACGCCCTTCGCGGCGGTGAGCGGGCTGGTGACGCTGCCCGATTTTCTGCCCGGCATGGGCCAGCTCTTCGTCGATCCGGCGACGCTCCCCGCCGGGCCGTTCCTCGCCTATGACCATGACGGGGTGCTGGTCAGCACCATCTACATGCTGCCGCTCTCCCAGCTCACTCCCGACCATCGCTTCGAGGATCTGCCCTCGCCCGGCGGCGCGGTCGATCATGTCGATGTCTACTATAATGCCGGCCATCCGGGTGTTGAGGAGCCGCATATCCATGTGGTGCTCTGGCACGTGCCGGTGGCCGAGGAAGCGCGGGTGGCGCAATGACCACGCGGCGTCTGTTTCTGGGGGCGGCTGCGGCCACCCTCATCGCCCGGCCCCTTCTGGCCGTGTCCGAGGAGGTGGTGGAGATTTCCATGGGCGGGCGCGCCGATGGCTCCCATGTCTGGTTCGACCCCATCGGGCTTCTTGTGCCGGTGGGCGCCACGCTGCGCTGGACCAACAAGGATCCCGGCAACGCCCATACCAGCACGGCCTATCACCCCAGTATCTTTGAGCGGCAGGCCCGCATTCCCGAGGGGGCCACGCCCTGGGATTCGGACTATCTGCTGCCCGGCGAGAGCTTTACGGTGACACTCACCATACCGGGCATATATGATTTCTACTGCGTGCCGCATGAGCATGCCGGCATGGTGGGCCGCATCGTCGTCGGCGAGGCCGGCCCCGGCTATCCCGATATCGAGCCCGATGCCAAGCTGACCGGGCTGCCCGATATCGCTTTGGCCAACCTGCCGAATGTCGACGCCATCCTGGCGTCCGGGTGCGTGCGCAAGGAGTGAGCCATGGACGTCGCCCCTCTGCCTGCCGTATCCCCTGCTCCCGAAAGCGAAGCCGGCCTGGTGGCGCGGGCGCGGCGCGGCGACGAGGCGGCCATTCGCCGTCTCATCAAGGCCAATAACCAGCGCCTTTTCCGCGTGGCGCGCAGCGTCATGCGCGATGACGCCGAAGCCGAGGACGTGGTGCAGGCGGCCTATGTGGCCGCCTTCACCGCGCTGGCGAGCTTCCGCGAGGATGCGCGCTTTTCCACCTGGCTCACCCGCATCGCGCTCAACGAAGCGCTGGGTCGGCTGCGCCGCCGCCGCCCGCAGGCGGGGCTGGAGGCGCTCGACGCGGCGGTCGAGGCCGATGCCGGCTGGACCGCGCGCTTTCCCTTGTCCCTGATGCCCCTGGCGGCCGACAGCGAAGTCGGAAGGAGCGAAATGCGCCATCTCATCGAATCCGCCATCGACGCCTTGCCCGAGCCCTTCCGCATCGTCTTCGTGCTGCGCGAGGTGGAAGGGATGAGCCTTGCCGATATCGCCGCCCAGCTTGATCTGCGGCCCGAAACGGTCAAGACCCGGCTCCATCGCGCCCGCAAGCATCTGCGCGCGGGGCTGGAGGAGCGGATAAAGGGAACTTTTTCCGAGGCCTTTCCGTTCGATGGGTGGCGCTGCGACCGCATGGCCGATTCTGTGGTGGCCGCGCTCAGGATACGAACAGAGGCGGTGGACCCCAAGCCGCCGAACCGCTAGTTTCGGCGCAAATCGCCTTTCCTTCCCCAGCTGGACCCTTCCTCCCCTTGGCCAGAGACAAAACCGATATGTGGCAGCTTCTGTCCGAGCTGGTGGGTTCGTTCAGCCAGAGGACGGGGCTGGCCGGGTCGCTGGCCAATGCGCTCGACCCCGACAATTGGTTGCCCGGCGGACGCGACGCCGCCTTCACCCTGGCGCTGATCGCGTTGGCGGCGAAGATGGCGGTGGCCGATGGCGCCGTCACCGCCTCCGAGGAACGCGCCTTTCGCGCCACCGTCGATATCGCGCCCGGCCATGAGGATCAGGTGGTGCGCGTCTTCAACCTCGCCAAGCAGGACGTGGCCGGGTTCGATGCCTATGCGCGCAAGGTGGTGAAGTTTTTCCACGACAGCCCCCAGACGCTCGAACATGTGCTGGACGGTCTGTTCTACATCGCCACCGCCGATGGCGTGGTGCATGAGGCCGAGCTCGATTATCTCCGGGCGGTCAGCGATATTTTCGGCTTCGATGAGGCGCGTTTCGCGCAAATCGCCAGCCAGCATGTCGAGCTGGAGGCGGGCGTCGATCCCTATGCGGTTCTGGGGCTGGCGCCCAATGCCAGCCCGGACGAGATTCGCCGCGTCTATCGCCTCCTGGCGGCGGAGAACCATCCCGACAGGCTGATCGCAAGGGGCGTGCCCGAAGACCTGATCGAGGTGGCCACGGCGCGCATGAAGGCGATCAACCTGGCCTATCGCGCGCTCACCCGCCCGGCGCCATTGCCGCAGTTGGGCGCTTGACGGGAGGGGGCTTTGCCCCCTACATCGCCCGGCCAGTTGGCCGGGCGGCCGCTGGCAGCGGGGTAACCTGCTGCTGGAGGAAAGTCCGGGCTCCTTCGAAACACGGTGCCGGTTAACGGCCGGCGGGGGCGACCCCAGGGAAAGTGCCACAGAAAGCAAACCGCCCCGGCATGCCGGGGTAAGGGTGAAAGGGTGCGGTAAGAGCGCACCGGGCGTCTGGCAACAGAAGCCGCACGGTAAACCCCACCGGGAGCAAGACCAAATAGGGATGACGCGGGGCGCAAGCCCCAGCCTGTTTCGAGGCCAGATCATCCGGGTTGGTTGCATGAGCGCGCTGGTAACAGCCGCCACAGATGAATGGTCGCCACGTCGCGGAAACGCGGCCCTACAGAACCCGGCTTATAGGCCGACTGGCATTTTACTTCGTCCCCACCGTCATTGCCGGGCCACCGGGAGAAACCGGCGGCGACGCGGGGACGGGGCGGAGGCGAGCAAGCGTGTCACCCGCCATGCTCTTCCGTCTCCATGGGAAACAGAATCTTAAGCGTCCTGGGGCAAAGTGGCGGGACGTTTACGATCCGGCCATCCAGCCGGGAGCGGAGTAGTTTGCTTGATGGGCAAGCGTTCCATGCCCGAAACCAGCCTCGATGCTGGCCCGCATGTCCCTGTCCTGCTGGATGAGGTGATTGCCGCCTTCGCGCCGCTTTCCGGCAAGCGCATCCTGGACGGCACCTTCGGGGCGGGGGGGTATTCGCGCGCGCTTCTGGCCGGGGGCGCCGATGTCGTCGCGCTCGACCGCGATCCCTCCGTGCTGCCCTATGCCGAAGCGCTCAAGGCCGAATACGGGGCTCGCTTCACCTTTGTTTCCGGCACGTTTTCGGATCTGGACGTCCTGGCCGCCCCCTATGAACCCATCGATGGAGTGGTGCTCGATATCGGCGTTTCGTCCATGCAGCTCGACGAGGCCGGGCGCGGCTTTTCCTTCATGCGCGAGGGGCCGCTGGACATGCGCATGAGCGGGGCGGGGGAAAGCGCCGCCGATCTGGTCAATTCGCTGCCGGCCGAGGAGCTGGCCAATCTGCTCTATGCCTTTGGCGAGGAGCGCAAATCGCGCCGCATCGCCCAGTTCATCGTCGCGGCGCGCGAAACCGCGCCCATCGCCACCACGCTGGAACTGGCCCGCATCATCGAAAAGGCCATCGGCCGCAAGCCGGGCGACGCCCATCCGGCGACGCGCTCCTTCCAGGCGCTGCGCATTGCCGTCAATGGCGAGTTCGAGCAGCTGGCCGAGGCGCTCTTTGCCGCCGAGCGCCTGCTGGAGGCGGGCGGGCGGCTGGCGGTGGTGAGCTTTCATTCGCTTGAGGACCGCATGGTCAAGCGCTTCTTCGATCCCGACAAGGGCGGCCCCGCCCAGTCGCGTCATCTGCCGCAACGGACCGCCGAGGCGCGACGCTGGGTGGAGGTGGGCAAGGCGCAAAAGCCGGGCGCGGACGAACTGGAGCGCAATCCGCGGGCGCGCTCGGCCATTCTGCGCGCCGCCACGCGCTCGGATGCCCCGGCGCGGCCAATCCGTTTCGAGGGACTGGGCATGCCCCGGCCGCGGGGTGCCGCATGATCCGTAATCTCAACATCATTCTGATCTTTACCAGTGCCCTGATGCTGGCTGGGGTCTATGCGCTCAAATTCTCCATCGAGAACACGGCCAGCGAACGCACCGCATTGATCGCGCTTATCGACGCGCAGGAGGGGGAATTGTCGCTTCTCAAGGCCGACGAGGCGGTGCTCAGCCAGCCGGGCCATATCGAGCCCATCGTGCGCCGTCACGAGGCGGCCCTGGCCATCGGCCCGGTGCAGCAGAAGCAGTTCGGCGCCTTCGATGCGCTGCCCATGCGCCCGGCCAAGCCCAATTCGGCGGCCATGGACGCCCTGTTCGAATCGCTTGCCGCCGGCGTCGATCCCATCGACGCCATTCTCGAACTCGAAGGAATCGACTGATGGCGGTGACCACCGAAGGCCTGGGCCCCACCATCGCGCTGGACGGCGCGCGCAAGGCGCGCACCAATCTCACCCAGGCCCGCATCCGCTGGATGGTGCTGGCGCTGCTGCTCGGCTTTGGGCTGGTGGGGGGACGGCTGGTGCAACTGGGCATGGTGGTCACCGATTCCACCATCGAGGGACAGGCACGCGACGTCATCACCGCCACCCGCCCGCCGATCCTGGATCGCAACGGGCTGGAAATGGCCGTCGATATCCGCGTGCCCTCGCTCTATGCCGAGCCGCGCCGCATCATCGATGTCGAAGAAGCGGTGCGCAAGCTGCGCACGGTGCTGCCTGATCTGGACGAAGCCTGGCTGCGCAACCGCCTTTCCGGCGACAAGGGTTTTGTCTGGGTGCAGCGCGAATTGTCCCCTGCCATACAGGACAAGGTGATGCGGCTGGGCATTCCGGGCATCGATTTCATCACCGAATCCAAGCGCTTCTATCCCGGCATGCGCGAGGCCAGCCACATCCTGGGCTCGACCAATATCGACAATCAGGGCATTTCCGGCATCGAAAAACACATGGATACCGAGGCGGTGGCGCTGCTTCAGGATCTGGGCCTGGCGCGCGGCAATGCGCTGGCGCCGGTGGAATTGTCGGTCGATATGCGCGTGCAGCACGTGTTGTACGAGGAAATGACCGACGCCATGAGCCGCTACCAGGCCATCGCGGCGGCCGGGGTGATGCTCGACATCCATACCGGCGAAGTCATCGCCCTGGTCTCGCTGCCCGATTTCAACCCCAACGAACCGGCCACGGCCCTGGTCAAGGATACGTTCAACCGCATCACCTCGGGCATTTTCGAGCCGGGCTCGATCTTCAAGACCGTCACCATGGCCGGCGCGCTCGACAGCGGCGCGGTGCGCATCAACGACCAGTTCGATGCGCGCTACGGGGTGCGCTTCGGGCGCTACACCATCGATGATTTCCACGGCAAGCACCGCATCCTGAGCCTGCCCGAGGTCTATAAATATTCGTCCAATATCGGCACCATCCGCGTCATGCAGGCCATGGGCAAGGACAATTTCCGCGCCTTCCTGTCGCGCATGGGGTTCGACAGGCGCGTGGAATTCGAATTGCCCGAGATGCGCCTGCCCACCGTGCCCAAGGAATTGTCCGAGGTGGGCGCGGCCACGGCCTCCTTCGGCCATGGGCTTTCGGTGTCCCCGCTGCACATGGTCACGGCCTATGCGGCCTTCGTCAATGGCGGCAACTATATCGCGCCCACCCTTTACAAGCGCAGCGTGGAGGAAGCCGAGCCGCTTTATCAGCGCGTGCTCAATCCCCAGACCAGCGAGTATGTGCGCTATCTGATGCGGCTCAACGCGCTTGAGGGCTCGGGGTCGCAGATGAACAAGGCGGCGCTGGGCTACCGTGTCGGCGGCAAGACCGGCACCGCCGAAAAGGTGGTGGACGGGCGCTATTCGTCCTCCAAGGTCACCAATTTCTTCGCCTCCGCCTTTCCGCTCGACAATCCGCGCTATGCCATGATCATCATGGTGGACGAGCCCAAGCTCGAGCCGGGCGCGGGCGGCACCACCGCCGGCTGGAATGCGGGCGCCGCCACTGGCAGGCTGGTGCAGCGCGTTGCGCCCATGCTCGGCATCGCGCCCGATTTTTCCGAGATTCTGGACCGGAATCTCGTTCCGCCGGTTTTGAGATAGCCCGATCCAGAAGGATTTCCCGCCTTGCAACTTAGCGTTACACAACTGCTCGAAGGCTCTGGCGCCCGACCGAAAAAGGGGCTGGGGTCGGTTTTCGGGCTGAATTCGGACAGCCGCCGGATCGAGCCGGGCGACATTTTCTTCGCGCTGCCCGGGCTTAATGTCCATGGCAACCAGTTCGTGCCCGATGCGGTGCGGCGCGGGGCGCTGGCCATCATCAGCGACACCCCGCCGGTGGGCGATCCGGGTGTGCCGGTCATCATCGTCAAGGATGTGCGCGCCGCCTATGCCCGCGCTGCCTCGCGCATCTTCGAGCCGCAGCCCGAGATCACCGTCGGCGTCACCGGCACCAATGGCAAGACCTCGGTCGCCTCCTTCGTGCGCCAGATCTGGACCCATGCCGGCATTCCCGGCGCCAGCATCGGCACGCTGGGCATGGAGACCTCCAATCGCCTGATCGAAGGCGCGCTCACCACCCCCGATTCTCGTACGCTGCACCAGTCGATGCGCGCGCTCAAGGCGCAGGGCATCAACCATGTGGCGCTGGAAGCCTCCAGCCACGGCCTCGACCAGCACCGGCTCGACGGCATTCATTTCGAGGCGGTGGCCTTCACCAATCTCAGCCGCGACCATCTCGACTATCACGCCGACATGGACGAATACCGCAATGCCAAATTGCGCCTCTTCACGGACCTTCTTGTCGATGGCGGCGCCGCCATCGTCAATGTCGACGATCCCGAGCATGAGCAGTTCATGTTCGCCGCGCTTTCGGCCAGCGCCACCCTGCTCACCGTGGGCCGGGAAGGGGCCTATATCGAGATCCTCTCCATCAAGCCCGAAGCCTATGGCCAGCGGGTCGAAATCCGCCATATCGGAGAGAAGGTCAGCTTCCACCTGCATATTCCGGGCGAATTCCAGGTGTCCAACGCGCTGATCGCGGCGGCTCTGGCCATGTCCTCGGGCGTGGAAAAAGCCGATGCCTTCGCCGCCCTGCCGGCGCTGGTGGGCGCGCGCGGGCGGCTGGAGCTGGTGGGCGAGCATAATGGTGCGGCGATCTTCATCGATTATTCGCACAAGCCCGTCGCGCTGCGCACGGCGCTCGAAACCCTGCGCCCCTACGCCAAGAGCAAGCTGCGCGTGGTCTTTGGGTGCGGTGGCGACCGCGACAAGGGCAAGCGCCCGCAAATGGGCGAAATCGCCAATGAACTGGCCGATGTGGTCATCGTCACCGATGACAATCCGCGCACCGAGGATGCCGCCGCCATCCGCGCCGAGGTGCTGGCTGGCGCTCCCAAGGCGCAGGAAATCGCCGACCGCGAAAAGGCCATCCGCACCGCCATCGCCGACCTCAAGGCCGGCGACGTGCTGCTCATCGCCGGCAAGGGTCACGAAACCTACCAGATCATCGGCACCACCAAGCACCATTTCTCCGACCATGAAGTGGTGGCGGCGGCGCTGAAGGGGTAGCATGGCGTCTCCGGTGTCCCCCCTCCCGTCCTCCCCCACAAGGGGGGAG
>NZ_JAUCDN010000125.1:0-9008 GCF_034675085.1 Devosia sp. | reverse complement strand
CCCAGGTCGCCTCGTCCCCCTGGCCGTGGCCCACCCGCCCAGGGCGCGCCGGGAAGGGGCGCACGGCCCGGTCGGTGGTTTCATCGAACAGGTCGTTGACATTGGGCACGAGGTCCATGTCGCCCGAGGAGATCAGCCGGCGCTTGAGCGGAATAACCCCGCTGCCCGACTTGCCGATCATCATGCGGAAGGTTTCCTGGGGCACTTCCTCCCAGCCGCCATTGGCGACGAAGGGTTCGTACTGGGAAATGGCCAGTTGCAGATTATAGGCCGTATCGAAGGAGAGAATCGGCTCGTTGGTGGCGATCAGCGCCTGAGCGGCTGCTGTGTTGCTGTCCTTGTCGACATTGCGCAGCACATTGCCGCGATTGACCATGTCGAAGATCGACTCCTGCCCCCGCGCCAGGGCCGGCATGGCCAGCGAGGCTCCCGCCATCGCTGTGTACCGCAGAAGAGAACGTCTATTCAGCCGCATCGAGTCACCCAAAATTCCAGCCCAGGAACAGGCCAGCTTCTACCATCGCACCTTTTCGTTCACAACGCGGTCAAACGCATGTGAACCTTCACACTCCGTCAACCGTGATTTAGGCGAAAATGGTTTCGAACCACGTAACGAGGCGCGTTGGCGCGGGTTTGCGGCACAAATGTGAATGCCGGCCCAGAGGACCGGCATTTGCTGGCGTATGTGGCGCCGAGGCAACAGCGCCCCGCCGGCTGGTTCAGAGCTTGTAGAGGATCTGGTCGACCCAGAAGCGCTCGAGGCGGGCCAGGGCTTTGTTGAGCCCGTCGAATTCATCGTCGCCCAGGCCGCCCACCTTGTCGATGGACTTGAGGTGGCGGTCATAGAGCTCGTCGATCACCTCGGCCACTTCCTCGCCCTTGGGGGTCAGCTTGATGCGCACCGAGCGCCGGTCCGACCGCGAGCGTTCCTGGAAGATATAGCCGGTCTCGACCAGCTTCTTGAGATTATAGGAGACGTTCGAGCCCAGATAGTAGCCGCGCGAGCGCAGCTCGCCGGCGGTCAGCTCGGCATCGCCGATATTGAACATCAGCAGCGCCTGGACGGGGTTGATGTCGTCCCAACCCATGCGGTCGAACTCATCCTTGATGAGATCGAGCAGGCGCCGGTGCAGGCGTTCGACGCGGGAAACCGCTTCCAGGTAAAGCGGCTTCAGATTCCGCGTCTGCTCGGGAGCGATCACCTCGGCTGCATTGGATTTGACTGCCATTTTTGCCTCACTGTTTTCAGTCCGTGCGATTTTTCGCATCTCATGGGGCCAAACTACGGCGCCCGGACTAAGATCGCCCTAAGCAGCGTGATTAAGACCATCTTACTGGAAAGCAATGAGAATTTGGCTTTATTCTTCGTTACACCGATAGAGAAAATTGTAACCTTACGAGAGGATGAAGGCTCTTCTGCCTCGGTGCTAGTCGGCGATGCGGGCGCGGTGCAGGCGGACCGACAGGCCGAAGATGACGAGGATCGAAATCAGCAGCACCAGCCGGATGGCGAAGCCGAAAGCGGTCATGCGGATGTCGGGATTGCCCATCAGATAGAGCACCAGTTCGGCGCCGGTCGCGCTCACCAGCAGTACGGCGCCCCAGCTGGTCTTGATCCACAGACCCACGGCCGCAAAGAGCCGCGCCATGGCGAAAATGGCCAGGTAGACGAAACCGGACATGCCGAAGGCGGCGATGGGGCTGGTGGCGCCCAAATTGACGCCCAGCAGACGCGCCGCATCGTTGAGCCCCAGCAGCAGGCTGATGATGGCGACGATGCGGATATAGATGCTGATCGGCTGGTTGTTGAAATCCATGGTCGGGTTCTACTCCCCCCGGCCCTATGCGACAAGCCGGTGCTTGGAGAGCGCCGCCCCCGCTGCTAAGACGGCGGCAAACAAGGAGCCCGCCCCATGGCCTCGACCTGGCAAAAGCACGACATGGCATTTCTCAACGGCCACCGGCTGCGGCGCAGCCGCCAGGCGGAATGGAGCCGCGCCATGGTGCGCGAGACAGTACTGACGCCATCGGATTTGATCTGGCCGCTTTTCGTCATCGAGGGGCAGAACGAGAAGACCGCCATCCGCACCATGCCGGGGGTGGAGCGGCTGAGCGTCGATCTTTGCGTCGAAGCGGCGCGGGCCGCCCGCGATGCGGGAATTCCGGCGCTGGCGCTTTTTCCCAACACGCCGGACCATTTGCGCAGCGAGGATGCCGCCGAAGCCTACAACCCGGACAATCTGATGTGCCGCGCGCTCTCGGCCATCAAATCCGCCGTGCCGGAAATCGGCCTCATTGCCGACGTGGCGCTGGACGAATATTCCGCCAATGGCCAGGACGGGTTGGTGCGGAACGGGGAAATCCTCAATGACGAGACGGTGGAGGTCATGGTGCGCTCGGCGCTGGTGCAGGCCGAGGCCGGCGCCGACATCATCGCCCCTTCGGACATGATGGATGGACGCGTCGCGGCCATCCGCGCCGCGCTGGATGGAGATGGCCGCGCAAACGTCCAGATCATGTCCTACGCTGCCAAATACGCCTCCTGCTTTTACGGCCCCTTCCGCGAGGCGGTGGGGTCGGGAAGCCGGCTCACGGGGGACAAGCGCACCTACCAGATGGATTTTGCCAATAGCGACGAGGCTTTGCGCGAAATCGAGCAGGATATCGCCGAGGGCGCCGACAGCGTCATGGTCAAGCCCGGCCTGCCCTATCTGGATGTCGTGCGCCGCGCGCGCGACGCCTTCAACATCCCCATCTACGCCTATCAGGTGAGCGGGGAATACGCGATGATCGAAATGGCGGGGGCGGCCGGCGCCATCAATCGCGATGCGGCGGTGCTGGAAAGCCTGCACGCCTTCAAGCGCGCCGGATCGAGCGGCGTGTTGACGTATTACGCGCTGGAAGTGGCGCGTTGGCTCAATCGTTAGGCACTGAGGCCGGCCGCCGTCTCCCACGCGTGGCGGTAATCACCCCGGCGATGGCGACCAGCCCCATGCCCGCGAGGCTCAGGGGCGCGGGGACATGGCCGAAAATGAGCCAGCCGAGCAGCGCCGTCCAGACCAGGTGAATATAGTTCATCGGCGCCAACAGGGCTGCCGGCGCAAACCGGTACGCGGCTGTGAACATATAGTGGCCGAGAGCAGCGCTGACCCCCAGGCTGACGAACAGTATGATTTGCAAGAGCGAGGGTGCCGCGCCTGTGGCCGTCCATGGCAACAGGATGCCAAAGGCAATGGCGCCCACCAATGCGGTATAGAACAGCAGGGCGATGGTGCGTTCGGTATGCGCCAGCAGGCGGGACAGCAGATAATATCCCACCGATACCACGACGTTGCACAAGACGAAGATGACCCCCAGGGGGTCGAGCCCGCCGCCGGGCCGCACGATAAGCAATACGCCCCCGAAGCCGAGCGCGGCGGCCAGCCAGGCCGAGGGACCGACCTTCTCCTTGAGCAAGGGCCCTGCCAGCACCAAAACGATCACCGGCGCCAGATAGACGATGGCGGTGGTTTCCGCCACCGGCATAAGCTGAAGGGCAAATCCAAGCAGCAAGGAGGCCATCGCAAGACAAGCGGCCCGCACCAGAACCAGCCCGGTGCGCCGGGTCTGAAACATATCCCGCCCCCGCAGCGGCGCGACGATGGCCAGCATGAGCAGGGTATGGACGATGTAGCGAATTCCCGTCACCAGCGGCGCGTTGTAGTCGGTGAGCAGGATCTTGTTGGTCGAATCGTTATAGGCGAACATCAGCGTTGCCCCCAGGATCAGCAAAATGCCGCGCAGGGGCTTGTCGGCGGTATGCGGCGCAGTCATGGCGCTTCTGGCTCGTGCTGGAAAATGTGCTGGCCGGGAAAGAGGCCGGGGCGGGGACGGACGGGATAATTATGCTGCTTGATAGCCGCTCCCCTGCGCCGATCCAAGGGGATGATGTGCAGGCCCACGGATATTGCGTAACTCCCTCTTGCGCTCGCAATCCGGCATGACAATCTAAGGGCCATGAGAGAGAGCTTTTCCAACCGCCCTGCCCTGCCCGATCCGGAAACGGCCCCCGAGCTTTTCGAGGGGGTGCTGACGCGGCGCGTCATCGCCTATTTCATCGACCTGGCGATCATGGCGGTGATGGCGGTGATGGTGATGGCGCTCAGCATCGTCGCGGCCATTCTGGGCTTTTTCACATTCGGGCTGGCTTGGGGCTCGCTGATCCTGGTCATTCCCGCCTCGGTGGTGATCTACTACGCCGCGACGCTCGGCTCGCATCGGCGCGCCACCATCGGCATGCAGATGACCGACATCGTGCTGACGCCGACGCGCGGCCAGCCGCTGGACGGGTGGATGGCCTTCCTGCACGCGCTGGTCTTCTGGATCACCTTCTGGATTTCCTGGCCGCTCTCGCTGATTTTCGCGCTCTTCACCCCGCGCCGGCAGATGATTCACGACCTGATCGTGGGCACGCTGATGGTGCGCCGCTCGCCCATGGTCCGCCACTGGCAGGCCCGATCACGAGGGGCGGAAGGGGCGTATTGAGCGATTGCCCGGTGCGGGTGGGGAGGCTACACTCTCCCCAACGTATCGAAGGGTCTTGAATGACCGACCAGACGCCGGAAACCACCCAGCTCTTTTTGACCGCCGCCATGCCGTGCCCCTATCTCCCCGGCAGGCAGGAGCGCAAGCTGTTTACCCATCTGGCGGGCAAGCGGGCGGCGAGCCTGCATCATCTGTTGAGCGACAACGGCTTCCGGCGCAGCCAGAATCTGATCTACCGGCCCGCATGCGAAGGCTGCAATGCCTGCCAGTCCGTGCGCATCGTGGCGGGCGAATTCGTCCGCTCGGCTCGCTTCCGCCGGGTTATGCGCCAGAATGAAGACCTGGCCGTTTCGGTGCGCCCGACCCTGGCCACCAGCGAGCAATACGAGCTGTTCAAGCGCTACCTCGACAGCCGCCACGCCGGCGGCGGCATGACGCAGATGAGTGCGCTCGACTACGAATATATGGTCGAGGACACGCCGGTGCAGTCGGTGCTGGTGGAATATCGCCTGCGCGAGCACCCCGAGCAGCAACTGGTCGCCGTGGCGCTGACCGACGTTATGCCGGACGGGCTCTCCATGGTCTATTCCTTCTATGATCCCGACATGGCGCGGCGAAGCCTGGGCACCTATCTCATCCTCGATCATATCGCGCAGGTGCGCTCGGCCGGGCTCGATTATGTCTATCTGGGATATTGGGTGAAGGATTCGCCGAAAATGGCCTATAAGGCGCAATACCGCCCCCTCGAAGTCCAGAAGGGCAACCAGGGCTGGTGCCTGCTCGATTGAAGACCGACCGGCGGCCCTGCCGCCGATGCTTTCCTGGCTTGGCCTCCTGATGATTTTTCTTTTCAAGCTGATCCGGCGCGGCGCCGTTCTCGGTGCGCTAGGCGTAGCCAGCCTGGCGCTGATGGGGCTGTTCGGCTTTGTCGTGCCCGAATTCGACCTATTCAATCACCTGCAGATCCTGCTCTTCGCCGGCGGCGTGCTGGGGCTGCTGGTGGTGTGGGGGCTGCTGGCCGGAAAGGCGTGGCGCCTCGCAGTGCTTTATGTCCTTGCCGGCCTTGCCGCCTCCTCGATCATCCTGGTGCCGGAAATGCTGGGCGGTCTGGCCCCTCGCCCCCCGGCCCCGCCGAGCGGCACGCTCACCATGATGACCCACAACGTCTTCGGACGGAATTATGACATGCAGCGGGTGGCGCAGGCCATCCACGCGGCCAATCCCGATATCGTCGTGCTCCAGGAATATTTCGACGGCCAGGCGGTGGATCTGCACCCCCTGCTGGTCGGCGACTATCCCTATTTCGTGCGTTGCCGGGGCGGAAAGCGCGCCAATCTTGGGCTTTATTCGCGCCTGCCCATCGTCCAGGACCAGGACGGTGCCTGCCCCGACGACGCCTATGGCACGATCCGCACCGCCCATATTCTCGCACATGTGATCCTGGCGGACGGGCGGTCCTTTTCGGTGATGACCACCCATATGGACTGGCCCTTCCCCATCGCCCGACAGGACGAGCAATTGCAGGCTCTGTCGGGGGTGCTGGCCGGGGTGGACGAACCGGTGATCCTGGCGGGCGACTTCAATTCGACGCCCTGGTCCTATGCCCTGCGCGGCTTCGCCAGCGCCAACGGCCTGCATCGCGAAACCCTGAACCTGCCGACCTTCCCGATGATCTGGTACTATCTGGGCGGCTGGCGAAACATGCTGCCCTTTCTGCCGCTCGACCACGTGATGACCGGGGGCGGCATAAGCGTGCACAGCGTGGGTGCGGGTCTGGAAACCGGCAGCGACCACCTGCCGGTGGTGTTCACCTTCTCGCTGGATTAAGGCTCAGCGGCAAGAGGCATTGTGATGCCCCCTGTCAAAGCTGTCCCCGGAGCAGGAGCGGATGGGCTGCTCCCTATCCCACGAATTTATTGTTGCGCGGGAAACCGTTGGGCGGCTGGCGGCCGGCGCCGGCGCGGTCACCCAGCCAGTCGGTCAGCTCTTCCATGGGCTTGGTATAGGTGCGCCCGGAGGAGTCGGTCCAGGTGAGGCCATCGGCGGCATAGAAGGTCTTGAGGTCGGAAATGCCGCCATCCTTGTAGCGTTGCAGGCGCACGCCCTTGCCCCGGCCCATTTCGGCCAGTTGCGCCAGCGGGAACACCAGCAGCTTGCGGTTCTGCCCGATCACGGCCACCCGGTCGCCATTGAGGGGCGCGAGCAGCGCCGCTTCGTCAGGGATAGAGACATTGAGGATCTGCTTGCCCTTGCGGGTATTGGCCATCATGTCATCTTCGGAAACGATGAAGCCATAGCCGGCGGTGGAGGCGATGATGCGCTTGCTGCCCGGCCGATAGACGAAGATATCGACGATATCCTGCCCCTCCTCGATATCGACCATGATGCGCACCGGCTCACCCTGCCCGCGCCCACCGGGCAGCTTGTCTCCGGCCAGCGTATAGACCTTGCCGCCGGTGGTGAGCATCAGCAGCTTGTCCGTCGTCTCGCATTTGAGCGACAGCTTCAGCCGGTCGCCCGTCTTGAAGCCGCGATCATCGTTGACTTCAATAGCGTGGCCGCGCGGGGCGCGGATCCAGCCCTTTTCCGAGAGGATGACGGTGATCGGCTCGCGCTCGATGAAGGCTTCGGTGACTTCGGCCAGATCGGTCTTGGGCGCATCGCCCAATTCGGTGCGGCGGGCGCCCAGCGCATGGGGCGAACCATCGGCGTTGGTCAGCGGATAGACCTTTTTCAGCGCCTCGATTTCCTTGCTGATCGTGCCCCATTGGCGCTTGTCGGAGGCCAGCAGGGCTTCGAGGTGCCCCTTTTCCTCGGTGAGGTCGGCATGTTCCTTGCGCAGCTCGATTTCCTCGAGCTTGCGCAGGGAGCGCAGGCGCATATTCAGGATGGCTTCGGCCTGTACATCGGTCAATTCGAACGTAGCCATCAGCGAAGCCTTGGCATCGTCCTCCTCGCGGATGATGCGGATGACCTCGTCGAGATTGAGATAGGCGATGATGTAGCCGGCCAGCACTTCGAGCCGGTGGGCGATCTGCTCCAGCCGGTGGGTGGAGCGGCGCACCAGTACTTCCTTGCGGTGCTCCAGCCAGGCCTTGAGCACCTGCGCCAGGCTCATCACGCGCGGCACGGCGCCCTTGTCGAGCACGTTGAGATTGAGCGGGAAGCGGCTTTCCAGATCGGTGGTCTTGAACAGCTGCTCCATCAGGATCACCGCATCGACAGTGCGGGCGCGCGGCTCGAGCACAAGGCGGATATCGTCCGAGCTTTCGTCGCGCACGTCCTTGAGCAGCGGCAGCTTCTTGGCCAGCAACAATTCGGCGATCTTCTCGACCAGCCGCGATTTCTGCACGCCGTAGGGAATTTCGGTGACGACGATGAGGTAGACGCCGCGCCCGGTTTCCTCGACATGCCATTTGGCCCGCACGCGGAACGAGCCGCGCCCGGTGGCGTAGGAATGGGCGATCGAGGACGGCGATTCGACCAGAATGCCGCCGGTGGGGAAATCCGGGCCCTTGACGAATTGAGTCAAATCTTCGGCGGAAGCCTCTGGATTGACATTGATAAGATGCAGCGCCGCATCGCACAGCTCGGAGACGTTATGGGGCGGAATGGAGGTTGCCATGCCCACGGCGATGCCGGTGGAACCGTTGGCCAGAAGGTTGGGGAAGTTGGACGGCAGCACCACCGGCTCCTCGTCTTCCCCGTCATAGGTGGGCTTGAAGTCGATGGCGTTCTCTGTGATGCCCTCGAGCAGGCGCGTGGCCACATCGGTCATGCGGGATTCGGTGTAGCGCATGGCGGCGGCGCCATCGCCATCGATATTGCCGAAATTGCCCTGCCCATCGACCAGCGGATAGCGCAGCGCGAAATCCTGCGCCATGCGCACCAGCGCGTCATAGATCGACTGGTCGCCATGGGGGTGGAACTTGCCGATCACGTCGCCGACGATGCGGGCCGACTTCTTGTAGCCCTGCCCCGGATCGAGCTTGAGCAGACGCATCGCGTGGATGATGCGCCGGTGCACCGGTTTCAGCCCATCGCGCGCATCGGGCAGCGCCCGCTGGGTGATGGTGGAGAGCGCGTAGCTCAGATACCGCTCTTCAAGCGCCTGCTTGAGATCGACGACGCGCTGGTCGTCGGCAGGCGGCATGGTGTCGGTGTCGGACATGGGCGGGCATTCCAGAAGAACGAATCAGGAAAGCAGTATAGCCCACCCTGCCCTCCTTCCAGCCCGTTCTGGCGGAAAGGCTCGGTTCTGCACGGTTTATGGGCGCTCCCGGGTCCGCCCCGGAAGCGCAGACGCGTCAGGCCCAGCGGTCGAACCAGTTGGGCACATAGGCGGCGCCAGGGCCACGGGCGGCATTTTGAGACAGCCAGGACACGACGACGAGAACGAATAGGATGATGGCGATCTCAAAGCCCGGCACGCCGGCGGCGATCAGGGCCGAACACGCCAGGATCAGGTGATAGAAGAAGCCGGC
>NZ_JAUCDN010000124.1:0-9012 GCF_034675085.1 Devosia sp. | reverse complement strand
TCGAGCATAGCTCTCATGGCCTTCTCGCCTCAAATCGCCCCACTGGGGCGATTTGCCCTGACGGGATGGCTCGAAGCCCCGCAAGAGCCTGCGCCGGAAGCGCGCAAGCGCGCTATCCGGTGGGGAGGGTGATGACCGAACCACCGGTGACGATCAGTTTTTCATATGCGATAGCCCTGCCTGCGGGAGAGGGGACTACCGCGCTCGCCCCGGCTTCGATGCTTCTGAAAAGCCCCCTCATCCGCCCATTCGGGTCCCCTTCTTCCTCAAGGGGGAGAAGGGAAGGCGGAGTTGTGGAGACACCGAGCCCCCGCTATCCCGGCTGCCCGCCGATCGATTGGACCGCCCGCGCCCCTGCCGCGATGGCCTTTTCCAGCGCGGCGCGCTCATCCGCCCCGTCCAGCCTCGCCGCGATGAACCCGGCGGCGAAGGCATCGCCGGCGCCGGTGGAATCCACTACCGTCACCGCCGGCGCCGGCAGGTCCAGCCGCACGCCGTCACGCCCGCCCAACAGGGCGCTCTGCCCGCCGCGCTTGAGCAGAACCGTGCCGAAATGGGCGCCCAGCGCCGCCATCTGCTCGGCGGGGTCGCGCTTTCCGGTCAGCAATTCCGCCTCGTCGGCATTGGCGAAAATATAGTCGGCGCCCCCGGTCCAGCCCAGGAACTGCGCCACCCCCACTTCCCGCAAGAACCCGGTCGAGGCCGGGTCGATGGCGATAGCGATGCCGCGCGCCTGCGCCGTGGCGAAAAGCTGCCGCACCGCCTGGCGCGGGCCGGGCGCAAAGAAGCTGTAGCCCGAGACCACCACCATGCCGACCGCGTCGAGCAGGCTTTCGGGCAGGTCATCGGGGCACAGATTGAGATTGCTGCCCCGGTCGGTGAGAAAGCTGCGCTCGCCATCGGGATCGACCAGCGTCACCAGCACCCCGCTGGGCAGCTCGCTGTCCCCGGCCAGCACCGGGGTCACCCCCCGCGCGCGAAAATACGCCTCATGGCGGCCGCGCTCGGCCTCCCCCACCCGCGCCGCGAACAGCACCCGGGCGCCCATGGCGCCCAGCCACACCGCCTGGTTGGCGCCCGAGCCGCCGGGCCGGCTGCGCACCGTGGCGCGCCGGTCCGAGCCGCGCACCAGCGGCCCCTCGGGCACGACGATGATGTCGGTCATCACGTCGCCGACCACCAGGACCTTTTGGCTCATGCGCGGGTGCCGGCCAGCGCCACGGCGATCTCGGCGGCCACCTTGGCGTTGTTCTTGACCAGCGCGATATTGGATTGCAGCGACTTGCCGCCGGTCAATTCGAAGATGCGCTGCAACAGGAACGGCGTCGTCGCCTTGCCCTTGATGCCGCGCGCATCGGCGTCGTCCAGCGCCTGGGCGATGAAGGCTTCGATGGCCGAGGCCTCCCAGGCGTCGCCTTGCGGGATGGGGTTGGCGATCAGCACGCCCCCCATGCCCAGGTCCGACTGGATGGCGAGCAGGCGCGCCACGCTTTGCGGATCGTCCAGGCGCAGCTCGACCCTGTACCCGCTTTCGCGCGCCCAGAAGGCGGGGAAGGCGTCGGTGCCGTAGCCGATGACCGGCACGCCATTGGTTTCGAGCACTTCCAGGGTCTTGGCGATATCCAGGATCGACTTGGCCCCGGCGCAGACCACCGCCACCGGCGTGCGCCCCAGCTCTTCCAGGTCCGCCGAGATGTCGAAGCTGTCCTCGGCCCCGCGATGCACCCCGCCAATGCCGCCGGTGGCGAACAGGCGAATGCCGGCCATCGCCGCGATCTGCATGGTGGTGGCCACGGTGGTGCCGGCCATGGCCTTGCTGGCCACAAGGGCGGCGATGTCGCGCCGGCTGGCCTTGGCCGCCTTGTGCCCTTCCACCGCCAGGGTTTCCAGCGCCGCGCCCGAAACACCCACGCAGAGCCGTCCCTCCATGATGGCGATGGTGGCCGGCACGGCGCCATGGGCGCGCACCACCGCCTCCACCTCGCGCGCCATGTCCAGGTTTTGCGGATAGGGCATGCCATGGGTGATGATGGTGGATTCCAGCGCCACCACCGGCTTGCCGGCGGCCAGGGCGGCTTCGACTTCGGGGGTGACGGAAAGATGGTCTTTCGCGCTCATGGGACACCTCGTTTCAGGCTGGTTCGGGCCGGTCGCGCCGGCCGCTTCTGGCCCTGTTTGTGCCCCGTGCGCCATTGCAGCGTCAACCCTTGGGAAACTTGGCGTCATCCCGCTTGTCGCCCCCGGTTTTTGGCTCTAGGTTGCGCGCAGAAAACGCGAGCGTGGAAAGGGTACTTCGCTGCAGACGAGTATGGTTGATCGCGCCTTCGGGGCCGGTCGATACGCGCCCCGCCTGGGGTCCAGTCCCGCGAACCCGCCCGGCGCTTTCCAGCGCTCTTTACCCATATCGACGATTCCGGCCTGACCGCCGCAGCCTCCGGGACGGCGCGCATGAGCCTGCCCGTCCCCGAACCCATCAACAAGACCACACCGAACAGGAGCTCCACCAGATGCACAAGCCGCTCGCCCTTGCCCTTGGCGCCCTTCTGATCGCCAGTCCCGTCCTGGCCGAGGAGAAGGTTCTCAACCTCTTTATCTGGTCCGACTACATGGCCGAGGACACCGTCAGCAATTTCGAGGCGCAGCAGAGCGCCGACGGCGACAGGTTCAAGGTCAACTTCGCCTATTACGACATGAACGAGACCATCGACACCATGCTTCAGGCCGGCAATTCCGGCTATGACGTCATCGTGCCGACCGGCAACTTCCTCAAGCGCCAGATCCAGGCCGGCTTCATCCAGAAGCTCGACAAGTCCAAGCTGCCCAACCTGGCCAATCTCGATCCCGCCGTGCTGGCCACCGCCGCCGGTCAGGATCCCGACAACGCCTATGCCGTGCCCTACATGATCAACACCATCGGCTATGGCTATAATGTCGACAAGGTCGCCGCCATTCTCGGCCCCGACGCGCCCGTCGACAGCTGGGACCTGATCTTCAAGCCCGAATATGCCGAAAAGCTGGCCTCCTGCGGCATCAGCCTGCTCGACAGCCAATCCGAGGTGCTGGGCATCGTGCTGCATTATCTCGGGCTCGACCCCAATTCGGAAAGCCCCGAGGATCTGGCCAAGGCCCAGGAGCTGCTGCTCTCGATCCGCCCCTATATCCGCTATTTCAGCTCGTCCCAGTATATCGAGGACATGGGCAATGGCGAAACCTGCGTGGCGCTGGGCTATTCGGGCGACGTCTTCCAGGCCGCCGCCGCCGCCGAAGAGGCCAATGTGGGCAACCATGTGGAATATGTCATTCCCAAGGAAGGCGCGCCGACCCTGTTCGACTTCCTGGCCATTCCCGCCGATGCGCCGCATCCGGAAAATGCCCATGCCTTCATCAACTACATCCTCGAGCCCAAGGTGGCGGCCGACATCACCAATGCGGTGTTCTACGCCAACCCCAACCTGGCGGCGACCGAGTTCGTGGATGAGGAGATCCGGGCCAATCCGGGCATCTATCCGTCCGCCGAAGTCATGGCCAACGCCTTCGTCATCGACCTGCCCGGCAGCGATTTCAACGATCTGCTGACCCGCGCCTGGATCAACATCAAGACGGGCCAGTAAAAGCCCGGCAGGGGGATGGCGGGCATCCGCCATCCCCTGGCCTTTTCAAGCTAGAGACCGCCATGGCCAAGAAGCCCCAGCAGCTTGCGATCGACACCCGCCCCTGGCGCGATCCGGCAAACAACAAGCCCTTCGTGCGCATCCGCAACGTCTCCAAGAAATTCGGCGACGTGGTGGCCGTCAACGATGTCTCGCTCGATATCTATAAATCGGAGCTGTTCTGCCTTCTGGGCGGCTCGGGCTCGGGCAAGTCGACGCTGCTGCGCATGCTGGCCGGCTTCGAGACGCCCACTTCGGGTTCCATCGAGATCGACGGGCAGGACATGACCGCCGAGCCGCCCTATAACCGGCCGGTCAACATGATGTTCCAGTCCTATGCGCTGTTCCCGCATATGTCGGTCGAGCAGAACATCGCCTATGGATTGAAGCGCGACCACCTGCCGCGCGGCGAGATCGCCGACCGCGTCGCCGAATTGCTGTCGCTGGTCAAGCTCCAGGATTATGGCAGGCGCCGGCCGCATCAGCTTTCCGGCGGCCAGCGCCAGCGCGTCGCCCTGGCCCGGGCCCTGGCCAAGCGCCCCAAGCTTTTGCTGCTCGACGAGCCCCTGGGCGCGCTCGACAAGAAGCTGCGCGAGGAAACCCAGTTCGAGCTGGTCAAGATCCAGGAAAGCCTGGGCGTCACCTTCATCGTCGTCACCCACGATCAGGAAGAGGCCATGACGCTGGCCACCCGCATCGGGGTGATGAACCAGGGCGAGATCGCCATGATCGGCGAGCCCACCGACATTTATGAATTTCCCAATTCGCGCTTCGTCGCCGGCTTTATCGGCTCGGTCAACATGGTGGAAGGCATCGTCACCGAGGACGAGCCGGACCATGTGCGCATCCGCTCGGCCGAGCTGGGCTGCGACATCCATGTCGGGCACGGCGTCGATTGCGCCCCCGACCAGTTGCTCTGGTGGGCCATCCGTCCCGAAAAGATGGAGCTGAGCCGCGAGCGCCCCGACAATCCCAACGACGCCAATGTCACCACCGGCATTGTCGAGGAAATCGCCTATCTGGGTGACATCTCGCTCTACCAAGTGGCGCTGGAAAGCGGCAAGCGCATCCGCGTCAGCCAGACCAATTCCGTGCGCGGCAATCCCGACGCCATCACCTGGGAGGAAAAGGTCTACGTCACCTGGAGCGACAATGCCGGCTCGGTGCTGACGGTATGAGCGTGATCGCCACATCCCCCTCACCCGTCTCGGGCTGCGCCCGATCCATCCTCTCCCGCAAGGGGAGAGGGGAGGCACGGCGCTCGACCAACCGCAAGGCCGCCCTTCTCCCCTTGTGGGAGAAGGTGCCCGAAGGGCGGATGAGGGGAATCCACTCAGGAGCCACCCCATGACCGCCACGCACGAGCCCACCATTCCCCCGCCCCGGCGCCTGCGCCCGTGGAATGCCGTCGAGCGTCGGCTGGCCAAGGTCGGCATTTCCGGCCGCATGCTGGTGCTGGCCGCCCCGGCGCTGTGGCTGCTGGTGTTCTTTCTCATTCCGCTGGCGGTGGTGTTCGGCATTTCGCTGGCCACCAAGCAGTTCGGCCGCCCGCCCTATTCGCCCCTGCTCACCACCGATGAAGGCACGGTGCAGCTCACCCTGCACCTGTCCAACTATATCAGGCTGTTTTCCGACAATCTTTACGTCGCGGCCTATCTCTCCTCCATCCGCATCGCCGCCATCGCCACGGTCATCACCCTGCTGGTGGGCTATCCCATGGCCTATGCCATCGCCCGCGCCGAGGATAAATGGCGCAATATCCTGCTGATGCTGGTGGTGTTGCCCTTCTTCACCTCCTTCCTGCTGCGCGTCTATGCGCTCACCGGCTTCATGCGCGGCAATGGCGTCATAAACCAGGTGCTGGCCGTTTTCGGCATCGAGCCTTTGGTGATGATGCAGACCGATTTCGCCGTCTATGTCGGCATCGTCTATTCCTATCTGCCCTTCATGATCCTGCCGCTCTATACGACGCTGGTGAAGCTCGACACCTCGCTGTTCGAGGCCTCCGCCGATCTGGGCGCCCGGCCGCTTCGCACCTTCTTGTCGATCACCCTGCCGCTCTCGCTTCCCGGCATCATCGCCGGCTCCATGCTGGTGTTCATTCCGGCCATCGGCGAATTCGTCATTCCGGCGCTGCTGGGCGGACCGGGCACGCTGATGATCGGCCGCGTACTCTGGGACGAATTTTTCACCAATGCCAACTGGCCGCGCGCCGCGGCCGTCGCCTGCGCCATGCTCGTGGTGGTGGTCGTGCCCATCATGCTGCTGCAAAAGGTGCAGAGTTCCGTGGTGGAGAAGTAGCATGAAGTCTCGTGGCTGGTTTCTGCCCATCGCCGCTGCCCTGGGCTTTTCCTTTCTCTATGCGCCCATCGTCAGCCTCGTCATCTTCTCGTTCAACGAGAACAAGCTGGTGACCGTCTGGTCCGGCTTTTCGACCAAATGGTATGGCGAGCTGTTCCGCGATCCGCAATTGATCGGGGCGGCGCTGCTGAGCCTGCAGATCGCCGCCATGGCCGCCACCATCGCCCTGGTCTTGGGTACGCTGGCCGCCGTGGCGCTGGTGCGCTTCCGGCGCTTTCGCGGGCGGACCCTGTTCACCGGCATGGTCTCGGCGCCGCTGGTCATGCCCGATGTCATCACCGGCCTGTCGCTGCTGCTGCTCTTTGTGGCCATGGAAGGGCTGCTGGGCTGGCCGCAGGGGCGGGGCGTGCTGACCATCGTCATCGCCCACGCCACCTTCTGCACCGCCTATGTCTGCGTGGTGGTGCAGTCGCGCCTGTCCGATTTCGACAGGAGCCTGGAAGAGGCGGCCATGGATCTGGGTGCCTCCCCGGTGCGCACCTTTTTCGACATCACCCTGCCCATCATCGCCCCGGCGCTGGTTTCGGGCTGGCTGCTCGGCTTCACCCTGAGCCTGGACGATCTGGTCATCGCCAGCTTCGTGTCCGGCCCGGGCTCCTCCACCCTGCCCATGGCCATCTTCTCCAAGGTGCGCCTGGGCGTCTCGCCCGACGTCAATGCGCTGGCCACCATCATCATCGGCATCGTGGCGCTGGGTGTGCTGGCGGCCACCATATTGCAATTGCGCACGCGCCCGAAAAAGGCGCGGGCCTGATTTCCACGATGGTTCAGTCGTCTCCCTCCCCTTGCGGGGCTTCGAGCCATCCCTTCAGGGCAAATCGCCCCAGTGGGGCGATTTGAGGCGAGAAGGCCATGAGAGCTATGCTCGAATGGCTCGATCAAGGGTGGGGGGCGTTTGGCCCCGATATTCGGGCTCTCAACACCCCCTCCCAGCCTCCCCCGCCAAGGGGGAGGAGCCGGCCGGTGGCCGTGGCATCATCGTGAAATCCCCCAAGGGCTGGACAGAACCGGCGATCCGGCGCACACTCCTTGCGGTTTCAACAGCAAGCAAAGGAGGTGATCCAGTGTCTCATGAGGTTTTGGCTCTCGGGAAAGGTCTGGGTTTTGATGTGACGACGGGGAGTGATCTTCGCTGATCCACATCCATCTCCCGGCCCACCGAGGCCGATAAGCTCAGGGAAGGGTCGTCCGCAAGGGCGGCCCTTTTCTGTTGGGCTTGACGGATGCGCGCAAGCCTCCGATACCGCTGGCAGCGTTTTTTCGGGAGGCTATCCGTGTCCGCGGCCAATTTCGTTCTGACCCTTTCCTGCATCGACCGGCCGGGCATCGTCGCCGCCGTCACCACCGAATTGGCGGCGCTGGGCGCCAATATCGCCGAATCCAATCAGTTCTGGGACAGGGAAACCGGACGCTTCTTCATGCGCCTGGCCTTTGCCGCGCCCGAAGGGGTGGGCGGGGAGAGCCTGGAAAAGGCCCTCAAGGCCCCCATTGCCCGTTTCGAGATGCAGACCGCCCTGTTCGACCAGCGCCGCCGCAAGCGCCTGGTCATCATGGTCTCCAAATTCGACCACACGCTTTTGCACCTGCTCTATCAGATCCGCGTCGGCTGGCTCGACGCCGAGGTCGCCGCCATCGTCTCCAATCACGAGGACGCGCGAAAGATAGCCGAGGACGCCGGCATTCCCTTCCATTACCTGCCGGTGACCCGCGACACCAAGGCCGAGCAGGAAGCCCGGGTGCTCGAGATCGTGCGCGGCACGGGAGCCGATCTGGTCGTGCTCGCCCGCTATATGCAGGTGCTTTCCGATACGCTGTCCACCCGGCTTTTCGGCCAGGTCATCAATATCCACCATTCCTTCCTGCCCAGCTTCAAGGGCGCGCGGCCCTATCACCAGGCCCATGAGCGCGGCGTCAAGATCATCGGCGCCACCGCCCATTACGTCACGCCCGACCTCGACGAAGGCCCGATCATCGAGCAGGAGACCGCCCGCGTCACCCATGCCATGAGCCCCGACGACCTCATCGCCGCCGGCCGCGACATCGAGAGCCGCGTGCTCGCCCGCGCCGTCAAGATGCATCTGGAAAGCCGGGTCATGCTCAACGGCAAGAAGACCGTCGTCTTCGGCTAGAGCGTTTCCAGGAAAAGTGGATACCGGTTTTCCGGTTCGGAAACGCGATAAAACAAAGGCCTGGATCATTTCACTGTTTCTCCTGAACAATGAAATGATCCAGCACGCATGCCTTCTCGGGCTAAACCGCCAGCTCTTCCAGGTTGAGCGAATCGGCCAGGCTGGTGCGGTCCAGCACGGCGCGGGTGGCCAGTGTCACCCGCTCGAACACGTGCCGGATTTCGCAGGAGGCCTCGTCCTGGCAATCGTCGCATTTGCGATAGGCGATCTTGGACAGGCACGGCAGCGGCGCGATCGGCCCATCGATCAGCCGCAGCACCTCGCCATACATGATGTCCTCGGGCGCCCGCAAAAGCTCGTAGCCGCCCGAGCGCCCGCGCCGGCTGGCCACGAACCCGCCGCGCTTGAGCTCGAGCAGGATCTGCTCGAGGAATTTCTTGGGGATGGACTGTTCGCGCGAAATATCGCCGATCATGCGGGTATGGCCCTGCCCCGCGCGCGCCAGCGACACCAGCGCCCGCAAGGCATATTTGGCTTTCTGCGAAATCATCGACCCACCTGACCCCGGCGTCCGGCGGCACCCTACCCCCTGGGCTCGGGGATGACCGGCGGCGCCGCGCGCTCCTGCTTTTCGTCCGCCTCCCGGGCGGTTTCCACCGCCGCCGCCGCGCCGCCCGCCGTCGCGTCCTCCCCGGATTTTTTCGGTTCCGGCACGGAAGGCTCGGCTTCGGCTTCGGCTTCGGCTTCGGCTTCGGCTTCGGCTTCGGCTTCGGCTTCGGCTTCGGCTTCGGCTTCGGCTTCGGCTTCGGCTTCGGCTTCGGCTTCGGCTTCGGCTTCGGCTTCGGCTTCGGCTTCGGCTTCGGCTTCGGCTT
>NZ_JAUCDN010000123.1:0-9244 GCF_034675085.1 Devosia sp. | reverse complement strand
TCGCAGGGGTGGAGGGCCTACAGCATGGATTCCGGCCAGCGCCGGCATGACCCCGGTGGGCGTGGAAAGTGCCTTGCTCGATTACGCTTTGTCGGCGGCGCGGATTTCGTTCCAGTAGCCGTCCAACCGATCGAGGCCGGCATCCTTGGGCGCGATATCGTCCTCGCGGCAGCGGGCTTCGACATAATGGAAGCGGCGGGTGAACTTGGCGTTGGCATCGCGCAGCGCCGCTTCGGCATCGACGCCGGCATGGCGGGCAAGATTGACGACGGCAAAGAGCAGGTCGCCGATTTCCTCGCGCAGCGCCGCTGCATCGCCCGAGGCCCGGGCCACGCCGACCTCGGCCAGTTCCTCGTCCACCTTGGCCTTGACCGCGGCGAAATCGGGCCAGTCGAAACCGACTTTGGCGGCGCGCTTGGTGAGTTTTCCGGCGCGGGCCAGCGCGGGCAGGGCGCCGGGGATGTCATCGAGAATGGACGGCTCGGCCTCGCCGCGGCGTTCAGCCTTTTCGGCGCGCTCCTGTGCCTTGATCGCTTCCCAGCGCAACTCGCTGGCATCGGCCGTGCCGGCCTCAGCAGTACCGAAGACATGGGGATGGCGGCGGATCAGCTTGGACGTGATGGCGTAGATGACGTCGCCAATATCGAAATGACCGGCCTCCTTGGCCATTTGTGCGTGATAGATCGGCTGGAGCAGCAAATCGCCCAACTCGTCGCGCAGATCGGCAAAATCCTGCCGCTCGATGGCGTCTGCCACCTCATAGGCTTCTTCGATGGTGTAGTGGCGGATGGTGGAGAAATCCTGCTCCAGATCCCAGGGACAGCCGCCGTTCGGATCACGCAGGGCGGCCATGATCTCGATGAGACGGGAAATGTCGCGGGAAGGCTGCATGAAAACATCTCGGCTGGAATCGACGGATCTTGCCCGATCCTACCAGCTTGGGGGAGTTCATCCCACCGGCGGTTTTGCCATTCCCGTTTTCGCATAATATATATTATGGAACTTTTGTAATAGCCCAAAGGGCCGAATTTGCGGCATTTTGCCGGTTTTGGGCGCTGTAGCGGCATACAGTTTAGCGGGTTTGCCGGAGGCGAGGATAAAATCATTTCGTACCGATAGCGAGAATGCCGTGACGCATCTTGCGGTCTTCCGTTTCCGGGACGATCTGCGATGAGTTTCAGGGCCATCGATTCCAGTGGACATTTTTGACCAATCGGTCAAAACTGCCTGCCATCAACCGGGCATTCGGGGAGAGAGATGCGTTTCGGTTACAAGGCTTCCGCCGAGCAGTTTGCGCCCAATGCGCTGTTGAATTTTGCCGTCGAGGCCGAACAGGCGGGCTTCGATTCCGTATTCATCAGCGATCATTTCCAGCCCTGGAAGCATACTGATGGACATGCGCCATTTGCGCCGGCCTGGATGGCAGCGGCGCTGGCGCGCACCGAAAGGATCGTGCTGGGCACGTCGGTGCTGACGCCGACCTTCCGGCTGCATCCTTCGGTGGTTGCCCATGCCTTCGGCACGCTGGGCGCGATGTTTCCCGAGCGCGTTATCCTGGGCGTGGGCACGGGGGAATCGCTCAACGAGGTGCCGTCCACCGGCATGGTGTGGCCTGAACTCAAGGAGCGCTCGGCGCGGTTGCGCGAAGCCGTGACGCTGATCCGCCGGTTGTGGAGCGAGGAGCGCGTCAGTTTCGAGGGCGAATATTATCGCACCCAGAACGCCACCATCTATGACAAACCCGAAAAGATGGTGCCGATCTATCTGGCCGGCGCCGGGCCGCTCAACGCCAAATATGCGGGACGGGCGGGCGACGGTTTTATCTGCACTTCGGGCAAGGGTGCCGAGCTTTATGTCGATACGCTTCTGCCCAATGTGGCGGCGGGCCGGGCGGAGTCGGACCGTGCTGCCCTGCCCTTCGAGCGGATGATCGAAGTAAAGGTGTCGTTCGACCCCGATCCGGACCTGGCGCTGAACAATACGCGCGCCTGGGCGGCGCTGTCGCTGACGCCCGAGGAAAAGCACTCGGTGGAAGACCCGGCAGAAATGGAGCGGCTGGCGGCGCAATTGCCCATCGAGCGCATCGCCAAGCGCTGGATCGTTTCCAGCGATCCCGACGAGCATGTGGCGGCGATCAAGACCTATATCGATTATGGTTTCGATCATCTGGTGTTTCATGCGCCGGGCGAGGACCAGAGCCGTTTCATCGCGCTATATGCCAAGCATATCCTGCCGCGCCTCAAGGCCCTGGCCTGACCGCGCGCAAGCCGGAGCGACACCATGAAGCTGCCGCGATATTGCATCTGGGGCGTGCCGGGCCTGCCCGAAATCGGACCGGGAGACGATCTGGTGACGCTGATCGCCGACGCCATCGCCGCCATTGCGGCGGAGGACGCGGAAGCGGGTCTGCGCGATGGCGACATTCTGGTGGTGACCAGCAAGATCGTCTCCAAGGCCGAGGGCATGCAGGTGCCGGCGGCCGACCGTGAAAAAGCGATCGCGCTGGATACGGTTCGCATCGTGGCCGAGCGCGTGCATCCGGGCGGCACCACCAGGATCGTGGAGACGCGCCATGGGCTGATCATGGCCGCCGCCGGCATAGACATGTCCAACGTGCCCGATGGCGTCGCCCTGCGCCTGCCCGAAGATCCCGACCGTTCGGCGCGGGCCCTGTGTGAAGGGCTGCGCACACGGCTCGGCGTCGCCATCGGCATCGTTATCACCGACACGCTGGGTCGACCCTGGCGCGTCGGGCAGACCGATGTGGCCATCGGCGCGGCGGGCATGATCGTCACCGACGATCTGCGCGGAGACGTCGACGCCAATGGCCGGCCGCTCCATGTCACCGTCACCGTTCTGGCCGACGAACTGGCGGGCGCGGCCGACCTGGTCAAGGGCAAGGCCAGCGGCATTCCCGTGGCGGTTGTGCGCGGACTGGACCGGCTGGTCACGGGGCTCGACGCCCCCGGCGCGCGCACGCTGGTGCGTTCGGTGGATGACGACATGTTCCGCTTCGGCTCGGCCGAAGCCTATCGGCTCGGCTATGAGGCGGCGCAGGCCGAAATGCGCAAGAAAACGCCGAAAACCCAACGCGTGACCCAGGATTGATCCCATGCGCCCCCTGCCCGCTTTTCTTGGCGTTTTCACCCTGCTTGCCGCCGCTCCGGCGCTGGCCGGAACCGACTATCCGCTCGCCCTGGACAATTGCGGGGTATCGCTGAGCCTGCCGGCTGCCCCCAAGCGTGTCGTGGCCATTCGCTCCACGTCCACCGAAATGCTGCTGGCGCTGGGTCTGGGCGAGCGCATTGTCGGCGTCGCCTTTCAGGATGGGCTGGCGCCCGAGCCCTGGACGGCGCAATCGGCCGCGCTGCCAGTACTGTCCGAAAAGCTCCCCTCCCCCGAAGTGGTGCTCGAGGCGGAGCCGGACCTGGTCTATGCCGGCTGGGAAAGCAATTTTTCGATCGAAGGCGTGGGGGAGCGGGCGACGCTGGGCGCGCTGGGCGTCGCCACCTATGTTTCGCCTGCCGCCTGCCGCTCCATCGTGCCGCCCAAGCTCAGCTTCGAGGCCGTGTTTGCCGAAATCGCCGAGGTCGGCGCCATGTTCGACGTTGAAGACGCGGCAAAGGCCCTTGTCGCCGAACAAAGGGCGGAACTGGCCGGTATCACGCCCGATCGGCGGGGGCTGACCGCCCTGTGGTATTCCTCGGGCGGCAAGGCGCCTTATGTTGGCGCCGGCCGCAATGCGCCGCAGATGATGCTGGAGGCGCTGGGGCTGGAGAACATATTCGCCGATGTCGATGACGGCTGGATTTCCGCGAGCTGGGAAGCGGTGGTGGATGCTGATCCCGACATCATCGTGCTGGTGGATGGCGAGCGCAATTCGGTGGCGCAGAAAAAGGCGCTACTGGCCGAAAACCCCATCACCAGCCAGCTCGACGCGGTGATGCACCAGCGCTATCTGGTCGTTCCTTTCGCCGCGGCTGAGGCTGGGGTGAGCAATGTGCCGGCGACACGTGACATGGCGGCGCAACTGGCCGGGCTCAGCATCACGCCGTGAACCCGCCCCGCCTCCGCCTTATCGTCCCGGCGCTGGTTGTGGTCCTGCTGGCCAGCATCGTGCTGGCGGTGACGCTGGGGCCGGCCGACATTGCCCCCATGGAAGTGTGGCAGACCATTGGCCACCGGCTCGGGCTGGTGGCGGAAAGCCCTGTCGGGCGGCTGCGCGAAGCCATCATCTGGGAATTGCGGCTGCCGCGCCTGCTGGTGGCAGCGGCCACGGGCGCCGGGCTGGCGCTGTGCGGGGCGGTGTTGCAGGCGTTGACGCGCAATCCGCTGGCCGATCCCTATCTGCTGGGGCTGTCCTCCGGCGCCTCGCTGGGCGCGGTTATCTTCCTTCTGGCCGGGGCGACGCTGCTGATGCCGCTGGGCGCTTTCCTGGGGGCGGCGGCGGCGATGGCGCTCACCCTGCTGGTGACGCAGCTTCTGGGCGGGGTGACGCCCAGCCGGGCAATACTGGCCGGCATTTCCATCTCGGCGCTGGCGGCGGCGGGAACCTCGCTGCTCATCTTCTGGGCGGTCACCGCCGATTCCTATCGGGAAATCCTGAGCTGGCTGATGGGGTCGCTGGGCGGCGTGGTGTGGGGCGAGGCGCTGCCCGTGCTGGCCGGCGTGACGGTGCTGGGAGGACTGCTGCTGATCTCGGGCCGCGCGCTCGACGCCTTCGCCTTCGGGGAAACCGCCGCCGCCAGCCTGGGCGTCGACGTGACGCGGCTGCGCTGGCTTTTGCTGGGCGGAACGGCGCTTCTCACCGGCATTCTGGTGTCCATTGGCGGGGCTATCGGCTTTGTCGGGCTGGTGGTGCCTCATATCGTGCGGCTTGCGACCGGCTCGCGCCATCGGCTGCTGCTGCCGGTGAGCATGCTGGTCGGCGCCATCTTCATGGTGTGGACCGACACGGCGGCGCGCAGCTTGTTCGCGCCGCGCGAATTGCCGGTGGGCATTCTTACGGCCCTGGTCGGGGCGCCGATCTTTCTCCTGGTGCTCTTCCGCTATCGGCGCATCACATGAGCGGCGGGCTGGACATTGCCGGCATGAGCGTTCGCGCCGGCGGCAGGCTGTTGCTCGACCGCGTCGATTTTACCGCTGCGCGCGGCGCGGTGACGGGGCTGATCGGGCCCAATGGCGCCGGCAAGTCGACGCTGATGCGCGCTTTTCTGGGGCTCATGCCCAAGGTTGAAGGCCGGGTGTGTTTCAATGGAGCCGACCTGTTGGCCATGCCTGGCCGGACGCGGGCGCAACTGGCGGCTTTTGTCGAGCAGAGCGGCAGCACCGATGCGCGGCTGACCGCGCGCGACGTGGTGCTGCTGGGCCGTATTCCCTTCCAGTCGCTGTGGCAATCGGGCCCCTCGCCCGAGGATGCGCGGATCGCCTGGGAGGCGCTGGACGCGGTGGCCATGGGGGACTTTGCCGGGCGGCTTTACCACACGCTTTCGGGCGGCGAGCAGCAGCGCGTGCAGATCGCGCGGGCGCTGGCGCAGCAGCCGCAGCTGCTGGTGCTGGACGAGCCCACGAACCATCTCGACATCCAGGCACAACTGGCGACGCTGACCCTGTTGCGGCGCCTGGCGGCGGCGGGCGCAACCGTGGTGGTGGCGTTGCACGATCTCAACCTCGCCGCTGGTTTTTGCGACCATCTGGTGGTGTTGAACGCGGCGCGCCTCGCCGCCGCCGGGCCGCCCGAGAGCGTGCTCACCCCTGCCCTTTTGCGCGATATCTACCAGGTCGAGGCGGTGGTGCTGACCCATCCCCAGACCGGGCGGCCGATGCTGGCCTATGGCTCGCCGACAATTTCTGCCGTCCCGCCGCAATAGCGATTGACAATCGCGCGGCGCCGACCCAAAAATTTGACTGACTGGTCAAATTATGGCCGACGAAACGTTGGGAGGCGTTCATGGAATTCGGCATCACCTTCAAGGGCTTCGTGGATGCGGAGCGCGCGCGCTATCTGGTGCGCGCAGCCGAATATGCCGGGTTCAGCTATTGCTGGTTCTATGACTCGCACATTTTGTGGCGCGACTGCTACGCGGCCATCGCCATGTGCATGGAGCACACCACCAAGATGCGCTTCGGCCCGCTGGTGACCAATCCGGACGTACGCGACTGGTCGGTGGCGGCCTCGATCTTCGGCTCGCTCTCCAAGCAGAGCGGGGGCCGCTTCGATCTTGCCGTGGGGCGCGGGGACAGCTCCATGCGCGTCATGGGCAAGAAGCCCGCCACCCTGGCCCGCGTGGCCGATTTCATCGCCAAGACCAAGGCCATGGTGCGCGGCGAAGAGGTCAGCTATGGCGAAATCCCGGCGCCGGTGACATTCCCCTGGGCCGTGGGCCATGACATGCCGAGCTGGGTCGCCGCCTATGGCCCGCTGGCGCTCAAGACCGCCGGCCAGCACGCCGATGGCGTGGTGTTGCAACTGGCCGATCCGGGCCTGTGCAAATGGTTCACCGATCAGTGCATCGCCGCAGGCAAGGAAGCCGGGCGCGACATGAGCAATTACCGCTCCATGGCCGCCGCCCCCGCCTATTTCGGCGACCGCAAGCGGGCCATCGAGCATGTGAAATGGTTCCCGGCCATGGTGGGCAACCACGTGGCCGACATCGTGGAAAAATACGGCACCGAGAGCGGCCAGGTGCCGGAAAGCCTGACCAGCTATATCGAAAAGCGCCGGGGCTATGATTACTCCAAGCACGGCCAGGCGGATAATCCGTTCCTGGATTTCATCACCGACGACGTGGTGGAGAGCTTCTGCGTGCTGGGCGAGCCGGACGAGCATGTCGCCAAGATCCGCCAGCTCGAGGCGGCGGGCGTCACCCAGTTCAACATCTATCTCGACAGCGGCGACGAGGAAGAAATCATCGCCGGCTATGGGCGGAACGTGATTCCGGCGTTTCGCTAGGGTTTAACCCAATGCCTGTCGCCCCGGCTCAAGGCCGGGATGACGTCGTGGGTGGGGGAGACCTCAGCGGTTGAGTATCTCTCCCGTCAGCACGTCGATGCGCATGCCGTCGAAGGCGGGCGTGACGTTGGCGGGGGTTTCCGCGTCGGTGGTGGCATAATCCAGATCGATGTGGAGGTCGCTCAACACCGCCTGGCGCGGGGAAAAGCGCGCGATCCAGTCCAGCGCCTCGGGGAGGCTGAGATGGCTGGGATGGGGCGTAGGGCGCAGGGCGTCCAGGATCCACAGCTTGAGATTGCTGATCGCCGCGAAAGAGGCCTGCGGAAAACCCGAGAGGTCGACCGAATAGGCGAAATCGTGGATGCGGAAGCCCAGCGAGGTGATGTTGCCATGCTCCTGCTCAAAAGGAGACAGCGCGATGCTGCCGCCCGGCCCGTCGATGACCAGATCGGTGCCCGCCACGATTTCATGAGCGTCCAGGATGGGCGGATAGTCGCTGCCCGGCGGGGTTGTGAAGCAATAGCCAAAGGCTTCGCGGATGCGGGCGCCGGTTTCGGCGGTGAAATAGACATCGACCCGGCGGCGATTGTGCAGCGCCAAGACGCGCAGATCGTCTATGCCGTGGAAATGATCGGCATGGGCGTGGGTGTAGAACACCGCCTCGACGCGATCGACATGCTCGCGCAGCAATTGTTCGCGCAGATCGGGGCCGGTGTCGATGACGATGCGGGTGGGCTGCTCGCTGCCCTCGCGCCAGCCCTCGATGAGCAGCGCGCTGCGCAGGCGCCGGTTGCGCGGGTTTTCGGGGTCGCAGGCGCCCCAGACATTGCCGATGCGCGGCACGCCGCCCGATGACCCGCAGCCCAGAATGGTGGCGATGATCCGCTCGGCTGCCGGCATGGCTCAGGCCAGCCCGGACTTGGAAAAGAGCCGGGCGAAATTGGCGGTAGTTTCCGCTGCCAGATGTTCCAGCGTCACGCCGCGCACTTCGGCCAGCTTCTCGGCGGTGTGGCGCACGATAGCCGGCTGGTTGGACTGGCCGCGATGGGGAATGGGGGCGAGATAGGGTGCGTCGGTCTCGACCAGATAGCGGTCGGCCGGCACGAATTGGGCGACCTCGCGGATTTCCTCGGCATTTTTGAAGGTGATGATGCCGGAAAAGGAGATATAGCCGCCCAGCGCCAAAGCGCGCCGCGCCAGATCGGGCCCGGCGGTGAAGCAGTGGAGCAGGAAGGGGAAAGCCCCCTGCCCCGTTTCTTCCTCGAGGATGGCGGCCATGTCGTCATCGGCCTGACGGCTGTGGATAACCAGGGGAAGATTGGTGATGCGCGCCGCCGCGATATGGCGGCGCAGGCCGGTGGCCTGGGCCTCGCGCGGGGCATTGTCGTAGAAATAATCCAGCCCCGCCTCGCCAATGGCAATGCAGCGCGGATGGGCACTTAGCCGGACCAGATCATCCGTCTGGATGTGCAGTTCCTTGTCGGCATTGTGCGGATGGGTGCCCACCGAGCACCAGACATTATCGTAACGTTCGGCCAGTTCGGCATATGTGGAAAACTTGTCCACAAGTGTGGATATCGTCACCATATGAGTGACGCCGGCCGTCGCTGCGCGGGCCATGACCCCATCGAGATCGTTAGACAGGTCCTCGAAATCGAGATGGCAATGGCTGTCGATCAGCATGTCATTCGGCCGGTTTTTCAAGGCGCGCGAAAACACCCTGCGGCGCCGGCAATTCGGTGCCGGGGACCAGCATATTAGCCTTGTCCGCATCGGCCAGCAGGCGCTGGGCCTCAGGCACGGCCAATTGGTCGAGCAGGCGCGAAGCCGAGGCCGGCACGAAGGCCTGCATGGCGATGGACAGGCGCCGCACCGTATCGGCGGTGACGTAAAGCACGCTGGCCATGCGGGCCGGATCGGTCTTTTTCAGCGCCCAGGGCTCCTGCGCGGCGAAATAATTATTGGCCGAACTCAAGGCCATGATAATCGCGCCGGTGGCCTCGTGGATAAGTTGGCTGTCCATGGCCTTCTGCGCGTCGGCCAATGCCGCGCCAACCTCGGCAATTATAGCGTGGTCGGCCTCGGCCAGCGCGCCGGGCTGGGGCACTTTCGCGTCGCAGTTCTTGTTGATCATCGAGAGCGAGCGCTGCGCCAGATTGCCCAGATTGTTGGCGAGGTCGGCATTGACGCGGTTGACCAGCTTCTCATGGCTATAGTCGCCGTCATTGCCGAAGGAGACTTCGCGCAGAAAGAAATAGCGCACTGCATCGGGCCCGAAGGTTTCCACCAGAT
>NZ_JAUCDN010000122.1:0-9264 GCF_034675085.1 Devosia sp. | reverse complement strand
GGCTGCCAGAGCTGCCATTTGAAGGATGGGCGCGGCCATCCGCCTTTCCCTGGCGAAAATGAAAGCGCCTCGATGTTCCTGCGCCTCTCGGTGCCGCCGGGCGCGCAAGACGAGCGCGTGGCGCTGGACGGGGTGATTGCCGGTGAAGTTGGCGACCCCACCTATGGCACGCAATTGCAGACCTTCGCTGCGCCCGGCCTGGCGGCCGAAGGGCGCATGGTGATCGATTATGCCGATGAGCCGGTAACGCTCGACGATGGCACTGTGGTTACCCTGCGCGCGCCGACCTATTCGATCGCCGAGTTGGCTTACGGCCCGCTGAGCCCCGACATCATGCTCTCGCCCCGCGTCGCTTCGCCCATGATCGGGCTGGGATTGGTCGAGCAGATTCCGCTCGAGGACATTCTGGCCCGGGCCGATCCCGGCGACAGGGATGGGGACGGCATTTCCGGCCGTCCCAACTGGACCATCGCGCCCGAAACCGGCACGGTGATGCTGGGCCGTTTCGGCTGGAAGGCCGGCGTGGCTACGGTGCGCAGCCAGGCGGCTTCGGCCTTTGCCGGCGATATCGGGCTCTCCACACCCCTGGTGAACCTGCCCTATGGCGATTGCACGCAGAACCAGCCGCAATGCCTTTCCATGCCCAATGGCGAGCAGGAGCGGCTGGGCGTGAGCGAAGGCCCCGATCCGGTGCTCGACCTCGTCACCTTCTATTCCCAGACCCTGGGGGTGCCGCAGCGGCGCGATGTCGATGATCCAGCGGTGCTGGCGGGCAAGGAAGCATTTTACACCGCCGGCTGCACCGCCTGCCACACCCCAAAATATGTGACCAGCAAGGCCGCGGAAAACCCTGCTTTGCGGTTCCAGCTCATCTGGCCCTATTCCGATTTCCTGCTCCACGACATGGGACCTGGCCTGGCCGACCATCGTCCGGAGGGCCAGGCGGACGGCTATGAATGGCGCACGGCTCCGCTCTGGGGCATCGGGCTCACCCAGACGGTTTCCGGCCATACGCTCTTTCTTCACGACGGGCGGGCGCGTAACCTCACCGAGGCGATCTTGTGGCACGGTGGGGAGGCGCAGGCGGCGCGCGATGTTTTTGCCGCCATGTCGTCCGAGACGCGCGCCAATCTGCTGGCCTTTCTGGAGTCCCTGTGATGCGGCGCCTGCTGCTTGCCCTGTCTGTGCTGATCGCCGCAACTCCGGCTTTTGCGCAGACCACGACGCCATCGGAAATGCTGCGCTCGAGTGTGCACAACGTCATCCGCCCCGCCATCAAGACTCTTTCCCTGCGCGCGGATGAGCTCGTCGCTGATATGGAGGCTCTTTGCCGGGCGCCCGCCCCGGCTCAGCTCGAAGCGGCGCGCGCGGGGTTTGCAGGGGCAGCGCTGGCCTTCGGGCGTGTCGAATTTGTCCGCACCGGGCCGCTGGTCGAAGAAAACCGGGTGGACCGGCTGCTGTTCTGGCCCGACCGCAAGGGGATCGCGCTCAAGCAGGTGCAGGCGATATTGGCCGGGGAAGATGCAGCCGCCATCACGCCCGAGCGCATCCGGCAGGGGAGCGTCGCCGTGCAGGGCTTTGGCGCATTGGAATTCGTGCTGTTCGGCACCGGCGCGGAGACCCTGGCGACGGGTATGCCGTTTCGCTGCGCCTTCGGGCAGGCGATAGCCGCCAATATTGCTACCATCGCCGGAGAACTGGTTGCCGGCTGGGCCGACCCCGACGGCATCGCGCTGCACCTGACTGCGCCCGACCCCGCTTATGCGGACTACCGCACCCAGACCGAGGCGCTCGAAGGATTGGTGGGGCTCATGGCCCACGGCATCGAGGCGGCGCGCGACCAGAGGTTGTTGCCCTTCATCAGCCGCGACGGCAAGCCGGCAAAGCCCCGGCAGGCCATGTTCTGGCGGTCCAGCCTGACCCTGCCCATGCTCAGGGCCGATATCGAGGGCATAAGGCGTATGTTGGGTTTGTCCGGCATCGTCTCAGACGCGGACCTCGCCAGCGCGATCGAAGCGGCTTTCGGCAATGCCCTGGCCGCCATCGATCGGGTGACGGGTGACGTGGAAACGGCGGTGGTCGATCCCGATCAGGCGGCAGCGCTGCTCGATCTTCTGGCAGCCACGCAGGATTTACAACGCCTCATCGGGGAGGAACTGTCCGCCTCGCTGGGGCTCAGCGTCGGTTTTTCCTCGCTCGATGGAGATTGACCATGTGGCAGCGTAGGGCGTTTCTCAAAGCGGCCGGTACCGGTTTCGCCGCCAGCCTGCTGCCGCGTCAGGCATTGGCGCTGGAAGGGAGCGAGTTGATCTTCGCCAGCGCCACGCTCACCGAAGCGGGATCCTATGGCGCCATATTGCTCAATGAGCGTGGCGCGGTGATCACCAGCCTCGATCTGCCCGATCGCGGGCATGACATCACCATCAGCCGCGAAGCGAACCGTGGCGTGGTGTTTGCCCGCCAGCCCGGCACCTTTGCGCTGGTGTTCGATCCGGCGGGACGTGAGGCGCCGATCACCCTTACCTCCAGCGAAGGCCGGCATTTCTTCGGTCATGGCGTCTTTTCGCCCGATGGGCGGCTGCTTTATGCCACCGAGAATGATTTCGAGGCCGCCGAGGGCGTGATCGGAATTTATGACGCGACCGACGGGTATCGGCGCATCGGGGAGTTTCCCACTTACGGCACCGGCCCGCATGAGATGCTGCTGATGCCCGATGGCGTCACCTTCGTCGTCGCCAATGGGGGCATCGAGACCCATCCCGATTACGGGCGGGCCGAGTTGAACCTGTCAACCATGGATCCGTCCATCGTCTTCATCGATCGGCGCGACGGGCATCTGGTCGGCCAGTTGCGGCTCGATCCGGGCCTGCACCAGCTTTCCATCCGCCACATGGCCATCGATGCGCGCTCCAGGGTCTGGTTCGGCTGCCAGTATAAGGGCCAGCCGGCCGACATGCCGCAACTGCTCGGCTATGCGACCGCCGATGGCGAGATCCGCCTTGTCGAGTTGCCGGCCGATACGCTGCGTGACCTGCGCAATTATGTCGGCTCCGTCGCCATCTCCGCCGATGGCGAGCGCGTCGCCATCTCCTCGCCGCAAGGCAATCTGCTCGTCGCGCTCGATACCGAAGGGCGCTATCCGGTACTGGTCGAGGGCTTGCGCGATGGCTGCGGCCTGGCCGCCGACGGCGCAGGGTTCCTCGCCACCAGTGGCGATGGCGAGATGATCGGATTTGCCGGCGCCGCACATGCACGGCAGGTTTTCGACTTCCAATTCGACAACCATATGCTGCGCTTCGCCTGAGCCGCGATGGGGCGGAACCGACCTTGCCAAGAGCGAGGCTGATCTTCATAACAGCCTCGGGTCAATGGAAATTGGGCGTGGCGCCGGGATGCTTGCGCGAGTTTTGAGACTGGGCGTTCCGGCCCTTGTGGCCATGGTGCTGGCCGGATGCGGTGCCAGCGGCGGGTCGCCCTCGGTGCCGGTTTTCGGCTCGTTCTTTCCCGCATGGGTCATTTGCGCGGTCGGCGGCGTTGTGGTCGCGGTGCTGTTGCGCGCCCTCCTGATCGCCCTGCGCATCGATGAGCACCTGCCCGCCCCGCCCTTGGTCTATCTATGCCTGGCCATAAGCGGCGGCATTGCTTTGTGGATGATCTGGTCGGGAGCGGCATGATGCGGGCGGTGCTGGGCAAGCTCATCGGCTATGGGGTTTTCATCGCCACAGCGGTGCTGATCTATCTTGCCTGGAGCCTGGGCGCGGCCAATCCGCGCTCCGACGTCGCCGAGATCGAGGCGCCGGTGGTGCAGATTTCCTCCACCGTCCCCGGCCGGGTCGTGGCCATCTCGGTCGCCAATAATGACGCAGTAAAAAAGGGTGACGTTCTCTTCCAGATCGACCCTGAGCCCTATCAGTTGCGGCTGGCCCAGGCGCAGGCGGAATTGCGCGCCACCCAGTCCGAGTTGGTGCAGGGCCAGCGCAATATCGCCACCGAGCAGGCCAATGCCGAGGTTGCGCAAAAACAGATCGAGCGCGCCCAGTTCAATGCCGATCTGGCCCGCCAGACACTGGAACGGCTCGAGCCCCTGCTCGAGCGCGGCTTCGTCACCGCCCAGCAGGTCGACCAGGCCCGCACCGCCTATAATGATGCGCTGGTGAGCCTCGACCAGGCCCTCCAGCAATCGCAGGGCGCCACCCAGATCATCGGTACGCTCGATACCCGCCAGGCTCAGGTGGACACGGCTGCTGCCACCGTGGCGCTGGCCCAGCGCGATCTGGACAATACCGTCATCCGCGCGCCCTTCGATGGCATCGTCACCGGCCTCACCATGCCGGCGGGCGAATATGTGGTCACCGGGCAGACGGTCTTTGCCATGATCGACACCTCGAAATGGGAGGCGGTCGCCTTCTTCCGCGAAACCGAATTGCCCAATATCGCTTTGGGCGATGCGGCAGAGGTTTTCGTCATGGCCGATACCCGCCAGCCAATCCGCGGCACGGTGGTGGCCATCGGCTGGGGGGTGCGCTCGGCCGATGCGGCCACCATTCTGGGCCTGCCCATCGTGTCCAACTCGCTCAACTGGGTGAAAGTGGCCAAGCGGTTTCCCGTCTATGTGGAACTGCACGCGCCCCCGCCCGATCTGATGCGCGTCGGCGCCTCGGCGGTGGTGGTGCTGCATGGCGCGGAAGCGGATCATGGCGACGGCGCCCACTAAGCCTGGTCTTTTCAGTGTGCTCGTCGATGAGTTGCGCCCCTATGAGGGGCGGCTGGGGGCCTCTCTGCGCATGACGCTCTGCGTCGTCATCGTCGTGGCGTTCTGCATGAGCCAGCACGTGCCCGAGGCTGCGGTGGCATGCTACCTGATCTTTTTCGCCAGCCGCGACAATGCGGCGAGCGGTATCCTGATTGCGCTGGGCCTTATCGTCGGGGCGTCGGTGGGCATCCTGCTGGGGCTGGTTTTCCTGCAACTGGCGTCGGACGAGCCGATGATGCGGCTCGGCCTGATGGCGGCCTTCACCTTTGCCGGCATGTATTTTTCCGTCGCGACCAAGGCGGGGCCGGTGGCGGCAACGGTCGGCTTCGTCTTCGCCTTCGTCATGACCCTCAACGATTTCGTGCCCATTCCCGAATTGCTCTCGCGTGGGCTGAGCTGGATGTGGGTGGTGGTCTTCGTGCCCATGGCGACGCTGGTGCTGGTCAATGCGCTGATGGGACCGAATCCGGCGACCCTCACCCGCCGCCGGCTGGCGCAATGCCTGCGCGCTGCGGGCGATATGCTGGCCGGCAAGGCCGGCGCGGCGGAACAGGCACGGCCTCTGCTCGAGCGGAAGGCGGCGGAGCTTGCCGCCCCCGCCCGGCTCGCTGCCGTTTTCGGCTTTCACTCCAGGATCGAGGCCAGCCGCCTCGCAGCCATCATGCCAATGGGGCAGGAATTGCTCATGCAGACCGTGGGGGCGCCAAACGACCCGCGCCTTGCCGGTCGGCTCACGGCCCTGGCCGATGCAATCGAATTCCGCCACCTCCGGCCTGCCTCCGGCCACATGGAAAGTGGCGTAGCGGAGAATGCCGGTCTTGCCCGCAGGGCTGGGCGGATAGCGGCGATCTGGGCCGGAAGTCTGCCTCTGCCCGCGCCGCGCGGCGCCGCAGAGGAACCGGCTGACACCTTCACCAACCCGGCCTATATGCAGTTCGCGCTCAAATCGCTGCTGGCCATTTTCATCACCTATGGCATCTATACGGCCCGGGACTGGTTCGAAATCCATACGGCCATGATCACCTGTTTCTACGTTGCTCTCGGCACCACCGGCGAAACGCTGCACAAGGCCAGCCTGCGTATGGCTGGCTGTCTCATCGGGGCGGCGATGGGTGTGGGCAGCATCGTTTTCATCATGCCGCACATGACCGATATCGGCCATCTGCTGCTGCTTGTGGCGGTGGGCACCTTCATCGCCGCCTGGGTCGCCAACGGCTCCTCGCTGGTCCAGTATATGGGCTGGCAGATGGCGCTGGCCTTCTTCCTCTGCGTGTTGCAGGGTTATGGCCCGTCTTTCGATCTCGGCGTGGCGAGCAATCGTGTCCTGGGCATACTCATCGGTAATGCCGTGGTGGCCATTGTCTTTCTCTGGCTCTGGCCGGCCAGCGTCGGCGCCGGCGCGGCGGCATATCTGAGCCGGGCGGTCAGGTGGCTGGCGGAGGAGCTGAAAAAGGCCGGAGTCGGCCTTGCTCCCATTCCCCCCGCGCTGGCCGAAGCCAGGCGCCTGTCCCGCCTCTCCGCCTTCGAGGCGTCACGCCTGCGGATGCGCTCACCGCTTTTGCCCCATGCCCGTACGCTGCTGGCGGCAACCGAGAGCGCGATGGTCGATCTGGCCGGCTTGCGCTGCCTCGAGGCCCGCCCCCGCTACCTCTTCGGAGCGCCCCTTTGTGTGAAAGCTGCAACGCTTGCCCATGAAGCGTCCCTGGCCCGGTTTCTGGATGACGCCGCCTCGGCTATTCTGGCGCCTCCACCCGAGGCCCGCACCATGCTCGACCAGTCGCTTTCTCGATCTTCCGCCACGCTGGGCCGGCTTGAGCGCCAATTGGCACGGGCCCCTGCGCGCGCGCCATGGCGCCGGGACCTGGAAGAGACGATCGCCCGCCATCGCCAATTGGCTCTGGGCTTTTCCAATACGCTCGAGGCGCTCTGATGCGGATCGGACCTTTGCTGCTGTGGGGCGCGGTGCTGTTGGCTCTTGCCGGCTGCTCCACATCATCGAACAAGCTGGCCCCGGCCAGTGCCACCACGCCCTATCGCGGCGTGGCGGGCGCGGCGGCCATCGATCCGGGCCAGGGCGATTATGCCCTCACGCCCGACCCCTCCATGCCCATCGCCATCGCGACGCCGCCGCTCACCGCCAATCGCAGCTATAGCCTGCCCGAACTCATCGATATCGCCCAGCGGTCCAATCCGGTGACACAGGGCGCCTGGCAGCGGGCGCGCGAGGCCGCCGCCGCCGTGGGTATAGCCGAGGCGACTTATCTGCCCATCATCAGCGCCGATGTGCTGGCCGGTTATGCCGTCACCTCCAATACCGCGCCGGGGATCGACACCGCTCTCGTCACCATTCCCAGCGGCACCGTCACCACATCGGGCGCGCAGGTGGTGCCGTCGCTGGCGGTCAAATGGCTGCTCTTCGATTTTGGCGGGCGGGACGCGGTGCTGGCCAGCGCGCAGCAGCTTTCCTTCGCCGCCAATGTGGGCTTTAATGCCGCCCATCAGAAGCTGATCTACGATGTCAGCAACGCCTTTTATGCCTATAGCGCCGCCCGCGCCCAGAGCCGCATCGACCGCGAGGCTTTGCAGAATGCCCGCGTCGTGCTCTCGGCGTCCGAGGCGCGGCTGGGCCAGGGCGTCGCCACCACTATGGAGGTGGCCCAGGCCAAGCAGCAGGTGGCGCAGGCCGAATTCGACATGACCCAGACCAGCGGGCGCGAGCGCAGCACCTATTCCATGCTGCTCGGCGCCATGGGCATTTCGCCCACCGCATCGATCAAGGTGCAGGATCTTTCCGGCCGTTCGCTGCCGCGCCGGGTGCCGGCCAATCTCGACCAGTTGATCACTGCCTCCCTGCAACGCCGCCCTGACGTGCAGGCGTCCTTCGCGCAGATGAAGGCGAGCGAAGAGGGGATCGCCGCCGCGCGGGCCGAGTTCCTGCCCAAGATCGCCCTCACCGGCACGCTCAACCGTATGATGGGCAGCTATTCGATCAGCGATTCCCGCTTCGGTTCGGGGGCAACGCTCGATGTCAGCCAGCCCAATGCGGCGGTGCTGGTGGGCGTTACCCTGCCGATCTTCGACGGCGGCATGCGCGACGCACGCATGGACGCGGCCACAGCCCGCGCCGCGGCCTCGCAATATGACTTTGCCCGGTTGCAAAGCGCCGCCGCGCAGGAAATCGTTATTGCCTATGACGTGCTGCGCACCAGCCTGTCGGCCAATGCGGCGGCAAGCGAACTGGTCAATGCCGCGCGCACCAACTACGAAGCTGCGCTCGACTACTACAAGAACGGGCTGGGGACGCTGGCCGATGTCAGCATCGCCCAGACCGGGCTGCTCAAGGCCCAGTACGCCCAGGCCCAGGCGCGCAGCGACGCTTTCGTCGCCGCCGGGACACTGGCGTTTTCTACCGGCACGCTCACCAGCGCGGCCGGGCTTTGAAGGGCTTTGCTTGAGTCTTTCCCCGGCTTATGCGATAAGGGAGACAGACTCGCCCGGCGCGGGAAAGAAGGCTTCCGATTTCCAGGACCACCACATCGCTATCGGAACTTCTGGCGGAAATCGCCGCCTGCCGGCTCTGCGCGGCTGACCTGCCGCATGAGCCGCGTCCGGTGGTGCAGGCGGGGGCCCGCGCCGGCGTGATGATCATCGGGCAGGCTCCCGGGCGCAAGGTGCATGAAAGCGGCGTTCCCTGGGACGATGCCAGTGGGGAGCGGCTGCGCGCCTGGATGGGGATCTCCCGGCACGATTTCTATGATCCACACAAGGTCGCCATCATGCCCATGGGGTTCTGCTATCCCGGCGTCGCCAAGGGCGGGGGCGATGCGCCTCCCATGCGCCGCTGCGCCCCGACCTGGCACGGGGCCCTGCTGGAAAAACTGCCCGATATCCGCCTCACCCTGCTCGTGGGGAGCTATGCGCAGGCCTATTATCTTTCCGCGCGCGGCCGCTCCATGACCGATACGGTGCGCGATTTCTCGGCTGGCGATGCGCTGCTGCCGCTCCCCCATCCGAGCTGGCGGGTTGTGGGCTGGATGCGCAACAATCCCTGGTTCGAGCGCGATATCCTGCCGGTTCTGAAGCGCCGCGTGGCGGAGGCTCTGGCCGGCTAAAGCCGCTTCAGGGCCGTTTCCTTGTGAGCGGCGATATGGTCGGTCTTGTCGCTCTTGATTTCATATTGGGGCATGTTCGGCGAAGCATGCCGGTTATGCCCCTTATAGGTGAAATCGCTGGTGTGGATCTTGATGATGGTGCCCGAAACCCGGCCGGCCTCTGAATTCCAGCCTACGTGGTCTCCGATATTGAATTTGCTCATCCTTGTCCTCCATTGAAGGCGAACGTCGGCGCGGGGCGAGCGTTCCCGTTGATTTTTCGGTTCCCGGGGAAAATGTGATTGCCGGTTTTCACCAAATCCCCGCCCGCTTGCATGCGTAGAGTGTTGCGGGCACGATAGAAATGTTACGCAAGAGGTCACGCCGCCGGTTCGCTCTTCATGCCCATCAGCCAAACGA
>NZ_JAUCDN010000121.1:0-9307 GCF_034675085.1 Devosia sp. | reverse complement strand
TCGACCCGGCGCAGCCATTCCTTGAAGCCGAGCGCGGACTGGCGCTGCACGGCGGTGATGAAATGGTACATGAAATGGTCGGCGGTGAGATAGACGATGTTCTTGGCGCCATCGCCCTGCTGTACCGCGTGGGCAATGGCGTTGAGCAGGTGCGACTTGCCCAGGCCCACGGTGGAATGAATATAGACCGGGTTGAAGCTCACCGTATTGTTGGTGACAGCCTGGGCGATCTGACGGGCGACGCCGAACGCCATTTCATTGGCCGTGCCGGCGACGAAATTGTCGAAGGTCATGCGCGGATCGATGGCGCTGCCGGCCAGCGCATCGCCCTTGGCCGAGCTGTTGTCGCGAACCAGGCGCGGCGGACTGGCGGGGATGGGCGCCGCCGGAGCCGCAATGGGGGCAGCCGCTTCGGCCAGCGCGGCGGGCTCGGCGGCCACAGTCGATGCAAGCCGAGGGCGGGCCTGGCCATTGACGCGCAGCGTCACCTGGAGGCGCTCGACGGCCTCGACATCCTGCCGGAACGCATCAAGAATCCGATCGGCGTAATTGGACTGGACCCAGGAGCAAAGGAAGCGCGTGGGCGCCGAAAGATGGACCAGCCCGTCCACCATTTCCTCCAGCTCGAGCCGGGCGAACCAGGAGGCAAACACATCCTCGCCCACACCGGCTTTGAGGCGGGCGCGGACCCGGTTCCAGAGTTCGCGCTGGCCATCGGTGGATTCGGAGATGCTCATGACAGGTTTTTCGCCTTTATTGACCGGAGAGAAGGAAGGGGAAGGGGCCTGCGCCCAATCATCCCTTCCGGCTATTGCCTGTCGCGTCATCGACTGTGCCCCATTTTTTCGTTCACGCCATCCGGCCCGCAAAGCCGGGATGGCCTTTTCTTGTTCTTGATGCCCGGCGCGCTGTCCTTGCGGAGGCTCAAACCGGATTTTATGCCGCAACGCCCGGAATTTTGGACGCATTCAACAGTACCGGCGCTTTCGCCACCGGCTCGAAACTCCATTTCCTTATGAACCTGGCCTTGTCCGGCCGCAGGCCTATGAAACGTCACCGGGCCTGAAAAACCCGGCTGTCACACTTGCTGCAAACACGAATTCCACCGGATGAAAGAGATCGGACATTGCTGCCCGAACATCCAAAACCCACGCCCCAAAACTGACCCTGACGACGTTGCCGGACGCTCGTTTTCGGCGTCCTTTCCTGCGCTGTCGAAAGTACTTTAGAGGGACGATTTTGGGGCCGCAACCGTGGAATCTGCAAAATGGGGGCTTGACTCTGACTCTGTGATTTTCCCCGTCTCGCCCCATTCAAATTTGCGTAAACCAAGCGCCTGAGACTCAATGCAGAATCGCGCGCCGAAGACAGACAAAGGGGTAAAAAATTTATTTCCCCTTTCGGTTCACCCGGCCCGAAAACCGCCCGCGGCAAGGCGACGCGCCCTGCTCAAAAACGCAATAAACCCTTGCAACGTCTTAAAAAACGGCAGGAAGACGGAAAGATCGACAGCGGGGCAGACTCCGTCATATCCCTGACATGAAGCCGCAAGGCCAGAAAAACTTCCCAAGCTACCATACAAAGAAAATGGGCCCCTTTCGGAGCCCAGTCTCGTCTGTTCGGAGGCGCCCCGAAGAAGGAGCGCGAGCCTTTCGGTCAGGCGCTCAGGGCCTTGACGCGGCTATTGAGGCGGCTGACCTTGCGGGCAGCCAGATTGGCATGGACGATGCCCTTGTTGGCGGCACGGTTGATCTCGGGCTCGGCGGCCTTGAGCGCGGCGAACGCAGCGGCATGATCGCCGGCGGTGATGGCTTCCTCGACCTTGCGGATGAAGGTGCGCATGCGGCTGCGGCGCGACTTGTTCACGGCCGTGCGGGCTTCGATCTTGCGGGTAGCCTTCTGGGCTGAGGGCGTATTGGCCATTGCGGTCCTCTTGGCGTCCAACCGGCCAGACGTCTCGGCTTCAGCAAGACGAACGTCCGGGATGAAATGAAAGCGGCGGCGTTCGACAGCCGCCAAGTTGCGCGGTCTATAGGGGAAAGGCGCGGAAGCGTCAACTGGATTCAGGCGGGCCAGGAGGCCTTCTGGCAGAGGGGGCAAAAGAAGCTCGAGCGTCCCGATTGCACGATGCGCGTGATGTGGCCCGGGCAAAGGGGCGTGGGGCAGGGCTCGTCCTCGCGATCATAGACGAGAAAATTGTGCTGGAAATAGCCCGAGGCGCCTTCGGCATTGCGAAAATCGCGCAGGGTGGAGCCCCCCGCGACAATGGCGGCGTTAAGCACGTCGCGCACCGCGACGACCAATGCCTCCAACGCCGGGCGCGGCGCCCCGGCCTCATCGACCAGCGCGCCCGCGGGGACGGTGGGCAGGATATGGGAGCGGTAAAGCGCTTCGGAAACATAGATATTGCCCAGCCCCGCCACGACGCGCTGATCGAGCAGGGCGGCCTTGATCGGCGCCTTCTTGCTCATGAAGGCCAGGGCCAGCCGGGTCGCGTTGAAATCATTGCCCAAAGGTTCGGGACCGAGCCCGGCGAGATAGGGGCTTTCGGACGGATCGCCATAAAGGTCGATGAAGCCGAAACGCCGGGGATCGGCATAGATCAGATGGCTGTGGCCGTGGTCGGGATGGGAGATATCCCAGACCATGTGGTCGTGCCGGGGAGCGGCGCCCGTCGCGTGATAGCGGGGCGCATCCACCGTTCGGTCGGCGAAGCGCCAGGAGCCGGTCATGCCCAGATGGCTCAGAAGCGTTTGGCCGCCCGAAAGCGTAAAGAGCAGATATTTGGCGCGGCGGCCCACCGAGAGCACGGATTGGCCGGTCACCGCCTGGGCCAATCCCGGGGGAAAGGGGAAGCGCAGATCGGGTCGGTTGAGCGTTACCCCATCGATACGGGCCCCGACGAGGAACGGCTCGAGGCCACGGCGGAGGGTTTCGACCTCGGGCAGTTCGGGCATGTCTTCTCCTTTACCTGTGCGTCTTTGTGCCATATCCAAGCCGAATTGGCTTGGATATGGTGCGCGCCGACCGGATCGGAAAGCAGCATGATTTTATGGACGAGGCGATGGCCATGAGCGAAGCGCGCGAGACCACCCATTTCGGCGAGCAGACCGTGGCCATGGACGACAAGCAGGGCCTGGTCAACAAGGTCTTCCACGACGTCGCCGACCGCTACGATCTGATGAACGACCTGATGAGCGGTGGCATCCACCGGCTGTGGAAGGATGCCATGGTGGCCGAGTTGGCCCCGCCCAAGGCCGGCACGCGCCCCTATCGCGTACTCGACATGGCGGGCGGCACCGGGGATATCGCCGAGCGCATCGTCAATGCCTCGGTGGGTTATGCCGAAGTCGTGGTCTCGGACATCAATCCCGATATGTTGCGGGTAGGGGCTGAGCGGGCCAAGGCCTGGCGCTATCCCGCGCAGGCCAGTTTCGTCGTCGCCAATGCCGAGGAACTGCCTTTTGCCGATGCCGGGTTCGACGCCTATACCATCGCCTTCGGCATCCGCAACGTGCCGCGCATCCAGAAGGCGCTGGACGAGGCCTATCGCGTCCTCAAGCGCGGCGGGCGCATATTGGTGCTGGAATTTTCCCAGGTCGACGTGCCGGGGTTCGACGCGGTCTACAAGACCTTCTCGGACCGGGTGATCCCGCCCCTGGGGCGGCTGGTGACCGGGGACGCCCAGCCCTATCAGTATCTGGTGGAATCGATCCGCAAATTTCCCGCCCCCACCGCCTTTTCGGCCATGATGGGCAAGGCCGGCTTCCGCCGGGTGAAGGCGACGCCCTTTACCGGCAATATCGCCACATTGTTCTCGGGCTGGAAAATCTGAGCGATGGGGCTGGTTTCCTATTTCCGCCTCATGCGCGCCGGCTATGTGCTGGCCCGTGAAGGAGCCCTGTCCATCGTACCGGTAAAGGACCTGCCTCCGGCCCTGGCGCCGCTGGGGCTGGGCGTGCGGCTGGCGCGGCTCATCGAGCGGCCAAGCGTCAAAAAGACCGGCCAGGTCGAGCGCCTCAATACGGCGCTCAACCGACTGGGCCCCACTTATGTCAAGTTCGGCCAGACCCTGGCCACCCGCCCCGATGTGGTGGGGCCGCAGATCGCCAGCGATCTTTCTGCCCTTCAGGACCGCATGGAGCCCTTCGATCCGGCGTTCGTGCCGGCCATTCTGACCACGGCCCTGGGCGAAAAGGCGGCGGAGCTGACCGAGATGAGCGCGCCGGTGGCGGCCGCCTCCATCGCGCAGGTGCATCGGGCCCGGTTGCGGCCCAAGGACGGGTTGCCGCAGGACGTGGCGGTCAAGATCCTGCGGCCCGGCGTTTCCGAACGCTTCATGGCCGATATCGAGAGTTTCTACGTGGCGGCGCGGCTGGCGCAGGGCATGGTGCGCTCGACGCGCCGCCTGCGGCCTACCGAGGTGGTGGAAACGCTCGACCGCTCGGCCCGGCTGGAACTGGACCTGCGGCTGGAGGCGGCGGCCATTTCGGAGATGGCCGAGAACATCAAGGACGATAGCGGCTTTGTCATCCCCACGGTGAGCTGGGACCATGTGGCCCAGAACGTTCTGACCACGAGCTGGGTGGCCGGCATCCCCATCCGCGACCATGCCGCGCTCGACGCGGCGGGGGTGGATCGCAAGGCGCTGGCGGCCAAGCTGCTGCAGGCCTTCCTGCGCCACGCGATCCGCGACGGCTTTTTCCATGCCGACATGCATCCGGGCAATCTTTTCGCCGATCCGCGCAGTGGCGACGTAATCGCGGTGGATTTCGGCATCATGGGCCGGATCAACCGCAAGGAGCGGCGCTTTCTTGCCGACATCCTTTATGGCTTCATCTCGCGCAATTACCGGATGATCGCCGAGCGGCATTTCGAGATCGGCTATGTGCCCAAGGACCAGTCGGTGGACGATTTCGCCCTGGCGATCCGCTCCATCGGCGAGCCGCTGCATGGGCGCACGGCGGCCGACATCTCCATGGCGCGCGTTCTGGGCCAGCTTTTCGCCATCACCGACCTGTTCTCCATGCAGACCCGGCCCGAGCTGGTGCTGCTGCAAAAATCCATGGTGCTGGTGGAAGGCGTCGCCCGCGCGCTCGATCCAGAACTCGATATCTGGACCGTGGCCGAGCCGGTGGTCGGCGACTGGCTGCGCAAGGAAGCCGGCCCCCTGGGCCGGATCGAGGCGCTCAAGGAACATTTCGACACCATTGCGGAAGCCGCAGGCCGCCTGCCGGTGATCGCGGCAGAGGCCGAGCTGGCGCTGGCCGATTATCATGCCACAAAGGCGCAGCCGCCCGACCGGGCGATGCGCTGGGCCAAGCTCATCCTCATGGGGCTGGCCGGCGTGACGCTCCTGGCGCTGCTCTGGCGGCTGGTCAGCGGAGCCGCATTATGAACCCGATCATTTCCATTCCGCTCAACTGGCTGCCCCATGGCGAGGGCCTGCCCCTGCCCGCACGCCAGACCGAGGGCGCGGCCGGCATGGATTTGCGCGCGGCGCTTGGCGAAGGCGAGGAGCTGGTATTGGCGCCGGGCCAGAGGGGTCTTGTGCCCTGCGGCTTCGCCATGGCGTTGCCCGAGGGCCATGAGGCGCAGGTGCGGCCGCGCTCGGGCCTGGCGGTGCATCATGGGGTCACGGTGCTCAATGCGCCGGGCACGATCGACGCCGATTATCGCGGCGAGGTCATGGTGCCGCTGATCAATCTGGGGCAGGATGCATTTGTGGTGCGCCGGGGAGACCGGATCGCCCAGATGGTGGTGGCCCCGGTGAGCGCGGCCATTTTCCAGACGGAGGCGAAGCTCGATGCGACAGAACGGGGCAACAAGGGGTTCGGTTCGACGGGCCGTGGCAGCGGCCTTTAGCGGCGCGTGGCTGCTGGCGCTGGGCGCGACAGCGGCATTGGCGGGCGACCGGGCGGGGATAAACCTCATCGGCTATTCCCCCGATTTGAGCTATTTTGCCTTCGAGGAATTCGGTATCCAGGACGGGTCGGGTTTTGCCTATAGCTCGGTCTTCATATTGGAACTGCCCACGGACATGTGGGTGAAGGGCAGCCCCATTCGCGTAAGGCTGGAGGAGGATGGCTCATCGCTCTCCCAGGCCCGGCACATCGCCGCCGAACAGGCGCGCTCGCTGCTCGATGATCATGGAATCACCGAACCGGCGATGATGCTGGCGCTCAATGGCGATGGCGAGGCTGCCGATTTCACGCGGCTGGAAGCCGGCTGGCCCGGCTATGGGCTAGGCGCGCCGCGCGAGAGCTTCGAGCTGGAGCTGGATAGCTTCGAGGCGCCGAGCAAGATTGCCTGCGCCGACTATACCGACGAGCCGGTGCTGGGTTTTGCCCTCACCCTGACGCGGGATGGGGAGCGCAGCGAAATCTACCGCGACGAGCGCATTCCCACCAGCCGGGACTGTCCGCTGGCCTATCGGCTGTACGGGGTGGCCGCGCCCTTCGCCGAGCCCTTTGGGGCCGACGCCGACATGCAGGCCGGGTTGGTGGCGCTGGTAAGCGTCTATCCGCTGGGATTTGAAGGACCGGACCGGCGCTTCATCGCGGTGCCCATTGGCCGATAAGCCCTTTTCATCAGACGAAACCCGCCGCTATGCCCGGCATCTGGTGCTCAAGGGCATGGGCGGGGCCGGGCAGCAGATGCTCCGGCGCGCCCGCGTGCTGGTGGTGGGCGCGGGCGGGCTGGGCAGCCCCGCCATCGCCTATCTCGCCGGAGCGGGCGTCGGCCGGCTCGGCATTGCCGACCATGACAGCGTGTCGCTCTCCAATCTCCATCGCCAGATCGTCCACAGCCAGCCGGGCCTGGGCAAGGCGGCGAGCGCCGGCACGTTCGCGACCCGGCTCAATCCGCATGTGGAGATCGTGCTGCACGAGCAAAGGCTCGATGCGGGCAATGTGGAAGCGGTTCTCGAAAATTATGATTTGGCGCTTGATGGCACCGACAATCTGGCGACGCGCCGGATGGTGGCGGAAGCCGCAGAAAGGCTGGGCCTGACGCTGGTGTCGGGTGCGGTGTCGCTGTTTGATGGCCAGGTGACGGTCTTTGCTCCGGGCGGGCCGCGCTTTGCCGCACTGTATCCGGGAGAGGCCGATGACAGCGACCTGCCCAGTTGCGAGGCGACCGGCATTATCGGCCCTCTTACCGGCGTCATCGGCACGCTGATGGCCATGGAGGCGATCAAGCTCATCACCGGCCTCGGCGAGCCGCTGATCGGCAGGGTGCTCACCTATGACGGCAAGGGCGGGCGCTTCAGCGAATTTTCCTTCTGAGGCTTGTGAAGAGCACCTCAGGCGTCGGGGTGCTTGAAGACCAGGGCGGCGTTGGTGCCACCGAAACCGAAGGAATTGGACAGCACCACCCCCAGATCGACGTCGTCGCGGCGCTGGCGCAGGATGGGCATGTCCTCGAAGGCCGGGTCGAGCACCTCGATATTGGCGCTTTCGGCGATGAAGCGATGCTTCATCATCAGGATCGAATAGATCGATTCATGCACGCCCGTGGCGCCCTGGCTGTGGCCGGTGAGCGACTTGGTGGCCGAGATGGGCGGGCACTTGTCCTCATTGCCGAACAGGGACCGGATGGCCTCGATTTCCTTGAGGTCGCCCACCGGCGTCGAGGTAGCGTGGGGATTTATGTAGTCGACCTTCTCGCGGACATTGGCCAGCGCCATGCGCATGCAGCGCTCGGCGCCCTCGCCCGAGGGCGCGACCATGTCCACGCCATCGGAGGTGGCGCCATAGCCGACCAGCTCGGCCCAGATGCGGGCGCCGCGCGCCTTGGCGTGCTCGTATTCCTCCAGCACCAGCACGCCGGCGCCGCCGGAAATGACGAAGCCGTCGCGGGCCGCGTCATACGCGCGGCTGGCCTTGGCGGGGGTGGCGTTGAAGTCGGAGCTGAGCGCGCCCATGGCGTCGAAAAGATCGGTCAGCGTCCAGTCCAGGTCCTCATGGCCGCCGGCAAAGACGATATCCTGCTTGCCCAGCATGATCTGCTCCATGGCGTTGCCGATGCAATGCTTGGAGGTGGCGCAGGCGGCGGTGATGGAATAGTTGATGCCCTTGATGCCGAAGGAGGTGGCCAGCGTTGCCGAGGCGGTGGAGCCCATGGCCTTGGGCACGGCCAGCGGCCCGATGCGCTTGGGGCTGTTGTTCTTGCGGGTAATGTCGGCTGCCTCGACGATGGTGCGGGTGGAGGCGCCGCCGGAGCCCATGACGATGCCGGTCATGGGGTTGGAAATATCGCCCGGCTCGAGCCCCGCATCGGCGATGGCCTGCTGCATGGCGAGATAATTCCAGGCGGCGCCCTTGCCCATGAAGCGGGTAACGCGGCGGTCGAGGATATCGAAGGGGTCGAGCCCCGGATCACCCTTCACATGGCTGCGAAAACCCAATTCGATGTAGTCGGGCGCGGATACAATGCCGGGAGCAGCGTTGCGCAGGCTCGTCGTCACCTCGTCCAGCGAATTGCCGATCGAGGAAATGATACCCATGCCGGTTACGACAACTCGTCTCATCGTGTCCTCGTCCTATCGATCCTTTGCGGGCATCGTTGGGGCTGATGCCTCTTTCTTATCATAGAGCAATGGCGCGGCGCTCAGGCGTTTTTCTGCTCGTGCAACTGGGCATCGGTGAACAGGCCCACGCGCAAATCCCGGGCCTCGTAGATCAGCTTGCCATCAGCCTTCACCCAGCCATCGGCAATGCCCAGGGTGAGGCGGGAGCGCATGACCCGCTTGATATCGATACCGTATTCGACGATTTCAACATCGTCGGTGACCTGGCCGGTGAACTTGATTTCCCCGCCCAGGGCGCGGCCCTTGCCGGGAGCCCCGATCCAGCCGAGAAAAAAGCCGGTCATCTGCCAGACCGCGTCCAGTCCCAGGCAGCCGGGCATGACCGGGTCGCCGATGAAATGGCACTTGAAGAACCACAGGTCCGGATTGACGTCGAGTTCGGCCCGAACCTGGCCGCGCCCATGGGAGCCTCCGGTCTCATCGATGCGGGTGATGCGATCGAACATCAGCATGGGCGGCGCCGGCAGGCGGGCATCCATCTGGCCGGGCAGCTCGCCCCGGCCGTGGGCCAGCAGTTCCTCATAACCAAATGCATTCTGCCGCTCGGCCATGCCATTACCCCGGTTAAACCTCAGTCTGGTCTCGTATAGGCGCGGAGGAACAGGGTCAAGACGCGCCCTCTCGGCCATTGGGCGCAAATGCCCGGCGCGCTGGGGGCCGGCAACTTGTCTCAACCCCGCGCCATGGCTATAAGGAGGCTGCAATTTCCGGCCCTTT
>NZ_JAUCDN010000120.1:0-9357 GCF_034675085.1 Devosia sp. | reverse complement strand
GATTTCGTCCAGCGTCACATTGGCGGCGTCGGCATAGAGCTCAGCCTTGGCGCGGGCGTCGGCAAAGGCGGCCTTGCGGGCCTGATTGTAGAGGTCCGACGGATCGGCCACCGAGAAGCTGACGCCGTTGACGGTGTTGGCGCCGATGGTGACGGATTTGTCGAGAATGGTGCCCAGAGCGTCAAGCTTGCGCACCGTTACGGTTACCGTATTGCTAACCTGATAGCCATTGATGCGAGGCGGAAGGGAATAGCCATTCTCGTCGCGCTCGTCGGAATAGACATAGTTCGGATTGACCGAAAAGCCCGAAGTCTGGATGTCGCGCGCTTCGATACCGGAGGCCTTGAGCGCCGCGATCAGCTCGCTCATGGCGGCGGTATTGGCGTCAAGTGCCTCGCGCGCCGAGGCGCCCTGGGTGGTGACGCCGGAATTGATCTGGGCCATGTCGGGGGCCGCCAGCACTTCGCCGCGGCCTTCAATGGTGATGGTGCCCGCCAGTGCAGGCAGGGAAAGGCCGGCCATCAGGGCAAAGGGAACGAGGGCAGCAAGACGACGCATGAGTTTACTCCTGGATAGGTTGCGGGGAGTCCTCCCCGACCAATGCGTCAGTATTGCGGCGCGGATGAACCGGAGTTGAACGGTGCTGTGAACTCGGGTTCATGAACAAAAGTATGACTTTGCGCGCTTGCCCTGCGCCGGGCCGGTAGGGTACTCACTGCCCATCACTTGGAGAGCGGAAACATGGGCGAAAGGCTTTATCCGGACGGCATCTTGCTCGGTCGCGCGCTGGTGCCTGGCCATGACCATCCGCGCATCGTCACGGTTCGGGACGGAATGGTGGTCGATATCACCGCCAAAGGCATGGCCAGCGTGCGCGATATCGCCGAAAGCGGTCGTGCCGCAGAGCATGTGGCGCAGGCGCCGGGGGTGCCTCTGGGAGATGCGGACGCGATTCTCGCCAACTCCCTGGCTGGTGCCGGGCGCGACGAACTGCCCCGGCTGCTCTCGCCCATCGACCTGCAGGCGATCAAGGCCTCTGGCGTGACCTTCGTGGTCTCGCTGCTCGAGCGGGTCATCGAGGAGCAGGCGCGGGGCGACAAGGGCCGCGCCGATGCGCTGCGTGGCGAAATCCTGGGCCTGATCGGTACTGACCTCAGCGAGCTGGTGCCGGGCTCGGAAACGGCCATGAAGGTCAAGGCAGCACTGATCGAAAAGGGCGTCTGGAGCCAGTATCTGGAGGTTGGTATCGGCCCCGATGCCGAAATCTTCACCAAAGGCCAGCCCATGAGTTCGGTGGGCTATGGCGCCGAAATTGGGCTGCATCCGGTTTCGAGCTGGAACAATCCCGAGCCCGAGGTCGCTCTTCTGGTTACCAGCACCGGCGCCATCATCGGGGCGACGCTGGGCAATGACGTCAATCTGCGCGATGTCGAAGGCCGTTCGGCCCTGTTGCTCGGCAAGGCCAAGGACAACAATGCCTCGGCGGCGCTGGGTCCGTTCGTCCGGCTTTTCTCGGGTGAGTTCACCCTTGAAACGATCAAGACCTGCGAAATCGCCTTGCGCGTTGAGGGAGAGGACGGCTTCGTTCTCGATGGCCACTCCTCGATGGCGCAGATTTCCCGCACGCCCGAATCGCTGGTTGCCGCCACCATCGGCAGCCATCACCAATATCCCGATGGGCTGGTGCTCTATCTGGGCACCATGTTCGCACCGGTTCAGGACCGGGGCGGGGCGGGGCAGGGCTTCACCCACAGGCTGGGCGATGTCGTCACGATCTCGACACCCACGCTCGGTACGCTTTCCAACCGCGTCAATCTTTCCACCAAATGTCCGCCCTGGACCTATGGCGCCAGCCATCTGCTGCGCGATCTGGCCCGGGCCGACCTTCTCTAGTTTTATCTGAAAGGCACCCCAAAATGGCTGAACTGCACAAGAACCTTATCGATGGGGAATGGGTGGGCGCGGACGGGAGCGAGAATATCAATCCCTCCGACCTCAAGGACGTGGTGGGGGTCTATGCCCGCGCCAGCGCCGAAGAAACCAAGCAGGCCATCGCCGCCGCCAAGGCCGCCTTTCCGGCCTGGTCACGCTCGGGTATCCTCGAACGCCATGCGATCCTGCGCAAGACCGCAGACGAAATCCTGGCCCGCAAGCAGGAATTGGGCGAGCTTTTGAGCCGCGAGGAAGGCAAGACCCTTCCGGAAGGCATTGGCGAGGCGACCCGCGCCGGCCAGATCTTCGACTTCTTCGCTGGTGAAGTGCTGCGTCTTTCGGGCGAAGTGCTGCCCAGCGTGCGCCCGGGCGTCGGCGTCGAGATCACCCGGGAGCCGGTGGGCGTTGTCGGCATCATCACGCCGTGGAACTTCCCCATCGCCATTCCGGCCTGGAAGGTCGCACCCGCCCTGGCCTACGGCAATACCGTGGTCATCAAGCCCGCCGACCTGGTGCCGGGCTCGACCTGGGCCATCGTCGATATTCTGGTCCGAGCCGGCTTGCCCAAGGGTGTGCTGAACCTGGTGATGGGCCGCGGCTCGGTGGTGGGGCAGACCATGCTCGACAGCCCCGATGTCAATGCCATCAGCTTCACCGGCTCGGTGGGCACCGGCAAGCGCGTTGCCGAAGCCTCGATCAAGCATGGCCGCAAGTTCCAGCTCGAAATGGGCGGCAAGAACCCGACCGTGGTGCTGGATGACGCCGACCTTAAGGTGGCGGTGGAAAGCGTGGCGCAGTCGGCCTTCTTCTCCACCGGCCAGCGCTGCACGGCGTCGAGCCGCGTGATCGTGACCGAGGGTATCCACGATGCCTTCGTCGATGCCTTGTGCGAGCGCACCAAGAATTTGCGCGTCGGCCATGCGCTGGACAAGAATACCGAAATCGGCCCGGTGGTCGATCCGAGCCAGCTCAAGCAGGATATGGACTATATCGGCATCGGCCAGGACGAGGGCGCCCAGTTGCGGGCTGGTGGGCAGCGCGTCAATGCGCCGACCGAGGGCTATTTCCTGCAGCCGGCGCTCTTTACCGGCGCGACCAATTCCATGCGCATCGCCCGAGAGGAGATCTTCGGGCCGGTGGCGGCCGTCATCAAGGTCAAGGATTACGAGGAAGCCCTCGCCACGGCCAATGACACTGAATTCGGCCTCTCCGCCGGTATCGTCACCACCTCGCTCAAATATGCCACGCATTTCAAGCGGAACGCCGAGGCCGGTATGGTCATGGTCAATGTTCCCACCGCAGGCGTGGATTTCCACGTGCCGTTCGGCGGGCGCAAGGGCTCGAGCTACGGTCCGCGCGAGCAGGGCAAGTACGCCGCCGAGTTCTTCACCATCGTCAAGACCGCCTATACCGCTGCTGGCTAGGCTGGATTTGCTTTCCAGGCAGTTGAACCCCGGGCTCGCGCCCGGGGTTTTGTGTTTTGGGCGGTCGTCCGGTTGTCAATGTCGGGCACCCACCCTAGAGATAGGAGGAGCGAGAGGATTCGTTATGGCTGACAAGGTGCTGGCTCCGTTCCGGCATGAAACCTTCCGCATGCTGTGGCTGGCCACGCTGGTGTCCAATCTGGGCGGGCTCGTGCAATCCGTGGGCGCCGGCTGGATGATGACCACGCTGACCAGTTCCCACAACATGGTTGCGCTGGTTCAGGCTTCGACCTCATTGCCGATCATGGTATTTTCGCTGGCGGCGGGGGCGCTGGCGGATAATTTCGACCGCCGTATCGTGATGATCATTGCCCAGATCGGCATGGCCGTCGTCTCCATGCTGCTGGGGGTGATGGCTTTCATGGGCCTTCTCACGCCCTGGCTGTTATTGAGCTTCACCTTTCTCATCGGCTGCGGCACGGCGCTGTTCAACCCGTCCTGGCAGGCCTCGGTGGGCGATATCGTGCCGCGTGAGGACTTGCCCGGGGCGGTGACGCTCAATTCCATGGGCTTCAACATGATGCGCAGCGTCGGCCCAGCGGTGGGCGGCGTGATCGTCGCCTTTGCCGGCGCCGCAGCGGCCTTCGCCCTCAATGCGCTGAGCTATCTGCCGCTGATCGTGGCGCTGTTCCGCTGGAAGCCAGTGCGTACGCCCAACCTGCTGCCGCGTGAGGATTTTGTCAGCGCCATCCTGGCGGGGCTTCGCTATGTGTCGCTTTCCCCCAATCTTACCACGGTCCTCTTCAGGGGCTTCCTTTTCGGCCTTGCGGCAGTGTCGATCCTGGCGCTGCTGCCGTCGGTGGCCAGCGAAGCGGTCGGGGGCGGGGCGATGGTCTATGGCACGCTGCTGGGATGCTTCGGGCTGGGGGCGATCGGTGGTGCCTTCCTCAATGGTCGCGTGCGCGAGAAATTCAGCAATGAAACCATCGTGCGGGCGGCGTGCCTGGGCTTTGCCGTCAGTTGCGCCGCCCTCGGGCTGAGCCGCGATCTGCTGCTCAGTCATGCCATGCTTCTGCCGGCGGGGGCCTGCTGGGTGCTGGCACTGTCGCTGTTCAACGTCTCGATCCAGCTCTCCTCGCCGCGCTGGGTGGTGGGACGGGCCCTCTCGCTGTACCAGACCGCTACTTTCGGGGGCATGGCGGCGGGCAGTTGGCTCTGGGGCGCCAGCGCCGATGCCTTCGGGGTGGGCGTGGCGCTGATCCTGGCCAGCCTTATGCTGGTGGGCTGCGGGCTTGTTGGTCTGCGTTTGCCGCTGCCTGAATTCGATTCGCGCGACCTCAATCCGCTCAATACTTTCAATGAGCCGGTGCTGAAGCTGGACTTGCGGCCGCGCAGCGGCCCCATACTGGTGATGATCGAATATCGCATCGACCAGGAGGATATTCCGCGCCTGCTTTCCCTGATGGCGGCGCGGCGGCGCATCCGCATCCGCGATGGTGCCAGGCAATGGGCGCTTCTGCGCGACCTGGAGCGGCCCGATATCTGGGTGGAATCCTACCACGTTCCGACCTGGGTGGATTATGTGCGGCATAATTTGCGCCGCACCAAGGCTGATGCGGACAATAGCGAGCAATTGCGTGCGCTGCATCGCGGCAGCGAGCCGCCGCAGGTGCACCGCATGATCGAACGGCTGACCGTTCCTGTGAATGACGACATGCCCTTGCGGCAATTGCCCGAGGTGTAGCGCCAGACGGAGCTTGCGCGGCAAAACCGGCGTGCATCTTTGTCGAAGATGGCTCTATGCCTGCTGGGCGAAACGCTCGTCGAAGGCGTAGCCGGCACCACGCACGGTGCGGATCGGGTCGGCTTCCTTGCCCCGGTTGATAGCGCGACGCAGACGGCCGATATGAACGTCCACCGTGCGCTCGTCGACATAGACGTCGTTGCCCCAGACGCCGTCGAGCAGTTGTTCGCGCGAATAGACGCGGCCGGGATGACGCATGAGATATTCGAGCAGGCGGTATTCGGTGGGGCCGAGATGGACGTCGCGGTTGCCGCGACGCACGCGGTGCGTGGTGCGATCGAGTTCGAGATCGCCCACCTTGAGCGCGGCCGTCACCAGGTTGGGGTTGGAGCGACGCAACAGGGCATGGATGCGAGCCACCAGTTCGGGCACGGAAAAGGGTTTGACCACATAGTCGTCGGCGCCGGTTGCCAGGCCTCGAACGCGCTCCTCCTCCTCGCCGCGCGCGGTGAGCATGATGATGGGCACGCGGGCGGTTTCATCGCGGGCGCGCAGGCGCCGGCAGAGCTCGATGCCCGAGACTTCCGGCAGCATCCAGTCGAGCAGGATGAGATCGGGCAGCTTTTCGGCAATGGCCTGCTGCGCCTCGTCGCCGGTTTCGGCGGTAACGACACGAAAACCTTCGGCTTCGAGGTTGTAGCGGAGAAGAATGGCGATATCGCCTTCGTCTTCAACGACGAGGATAGTCGCGGGCATGGGGGCTCCCATTGTGCCGGCAGGCGGCGTTCAGTCCATGAAAAGGCGGTCGGCCGGGTGGGGCCGCCTAGGTCTTGATCTGGGTGCGCTGCAATTCCTGCACTTCGCTGGTCAATTGCTTGCCGGTCTGCAGGTAATAGGCGCGCTCGGCGATGTTGGTGGCGTGGTCGCCGATACGCTCGAGATTTTTGGCGCAGAACAGCAGATGGGTGCAGGGCGTGATATTGCGCGGGTCTTCCATCATATAGGTGAGCAGTTCGCGGAACAGCGAGGTGTGCATGGCGTCCACCTCGTCGTCGCGGTTGCACACTTCGATGGCGGCTTCGGCATCGCGGTTGGAATAGGCATCCAGCGCTTCCTTGACCTGGCGCAGCACCAGCGCCGTCATGTTCTTGACGCCGTTGTAGAAGGTGGGCTGCAAATTCATGCCTTCGAGCTTGAGGGAGCGGCGGGCCAATTGCTTGGCCATGTCGCCCACGCGCTCCAGGTCGGAGGCGACATGGATCGAGGTGATGATGGCGCGCAGGTCGGACGCCATGGGCTGGCGCCGGGCGATCATGGACACGGCCATATCGTCGATGCGACGCTGCATGTCGTCGATGCGCTGGTCGGCGATGATGGTGAGATCGGCCAGCTCGCGGTCGAGTCGGAGCAGCGACTTGGTGCCGTTCTCGATGGCGACTTCGACTAGGCCGCCCATTTCGGCAATGGACTGGGCCAGGAAAGTCAGCTCGTCGCTATAGGCGGTGACGATATGGTCGGTGCCGGTGGTGGGCATGGCATAATCCTCCGGGGCGCGGCCTTAGCCGATGCGGCCCATAATGTAATCCTGGGTCTGCTTGTTGACCGGATTGGTGAAGATGTCCTCGGTCACTCCTTCCTCGACCAGGTTTCCCAGGTGAAAAAAGGCCGTCTTCTGGCTGACGCGGGCAGCCTGCTGCATCGAGTGGGTGACGATGACGATGGTATAGTTTTCGCGCAATTCATCGATGAGTTCCTCGATGATGGCGGTGGCGATGGGGTCGAGCGCCGAGCAGGGTTCGTCCATGAGAATGACTTCGGGGCCGACGGCGATGGCGCGGGCAATGCACAGGCGCTGCTGCTGGCCGCCCGAGAGACCGGTGCCCGGCTCGTGCAGGCGGTCCTTCACTTCCTCGAACAGCCCTGCCTTGCGTAGAGACGAGACGACGATTTCGTCCAGATCGGTCTTGCTGCGCGCCAGCCCGTGGATCTTGGGGCCGTAGGCGACGTTCTCGTAAATCGACTTGGGGAAGGGATTGGGTTTCTGGAATACCATGCCGATGCGGGCCCGCAGCTCCACGACGTCCAGGCTCGGATCGTAGATATCCTCTCCATCGAGTTCGATCCTGCCGCCGACGCGGGCCCCCTCGATAGTGTCGTTCATGCGGTTGAAGCACCGCAGGAAGGTGGACTTGCCGCAGCCCGAGGGCCCGATAAAGGCGGTGACGGCCCGATCGGGAATATCGATGGAAATACCGTGCAGCGCCTGCTTTGCGCCGTAGTGCACGGTGACATCGCGGGCGGTCAGGCGGATGGGGCGCTCCAGGGCGTCGATGGGGTTCATGGCGGTGTTCATGGTTTGCGGGGTCATCTTAACCTTGCCGGCAAGCACGTCCATTTGGGAAAGACCTTCTCTTATGCGCGTTTTTCGAGGCGCGAGCGCAGGAAAATGGCGACGGCGTTGAGCGAGATCATGAAGCCGAGCAGCACCAGGATCGCCGCAGATGTGCGCGGTTCGAAGAAATTGCGGTTTTCATTGGCCTGCCAAAGATAGATCTGCACGGGCAGGGCCGTGGCCTGCTCCACCGGCGTCGCGGGGACGGCAGCGACGAAGGCATTCATGCCGATCAGCAGGAGCGGCGCCGTCTCGCCCAGGGCCTGGGCCACACCGATGATGGTGGCGGTGAGGATGGAGGGAAAGGTGACCGGCAGCACGTGGTGGAACACCATCTGGGTCTTGGAGGCGCCCATGCCGAGCGCCGCCTGGCGCAGGGCCGGGGAAACGCCCTTCAACGCGGCCCGGGTGGCGATGATGATGGTAGGCAGGGTCATCAGGGTCAGCACCAGGCCGCCCGCCAGGGGAGCGGAAAGCGGCAGGTGGAACCAGTTGATGAAGACGGCGGCGCCCAGAAGGCCGAAGACGATGGACGGCACGGCGGCGAGATTGTTGATATTGACCTCGATGAGATCGGTGAAACGCGACTTGGGCGCGAATTCCTCGAGATAGATGGCGCTGCCGACCCCAATGGGAACTGCAAGCAGGATGACGATGAGCATCATCCAGAACGAACCCATCAGAGCACCGAGCAGGCCGGCAGAGGCAGGCGCGGAGCGGCTGTCGACATTGGAAAAAAGCGACCAGGCAAAACCCTGGGTGATGGTGCCGTTTTCCTCGAAAATATCGATGAGCGCGCGGGTCGGCGCCGGCAATTGCTGCTGGGCGTCGCCGAGATCGCGGTTGATGTTGCCCTTGACCCAATTGTCGGTATTGGCCGAGGCGAGCAGGTCGACGCTGACGGTCTGGCCGAGTAGGCTGGGATCGTTGACGAAAAGCTCGCGGACGCGATGGCGGGCATCAGTTTCGGCAATGGCCAGGATCTGGCGGCTGTCGATGTCGAAGCCGGCGGGAGCGGCCTCGCGCAGGCCCGCCTCGATGACGGTGTTCCAGTTGAGCATGGCCACCTGGCGCTGCCAGGCCAGGGTCGCGGCGCGGAAATCGGCGTCCGACTGACCGTTCTGGCGCTCGGGGGCGGGGTCCACCTTGAGCGTAGCGGGATCGAAGGTGATCGCCAGGTGCAGATTGGACTGGGTAAAGGCGGGAATGCCCTTGCGCAGCACGTCGGTGAACAGCAGGGCGACGAAGCCGAGCGCCAGCACGATGGCAACGATGCCGAGCGCACGGAATAATTTCTCGCCCGTCTGGCGTCGGGCAAGGCCGGCGCGGATGCGGGCGGTGCGCTCGAAGCCGCCGGAGGCCGAAGAGGTGCTGGTCATTCGTACTGCTCCCGGAAGCGGCGGACGATATAGAGGGCGATGATGTTGAGGCAGAGCGTCATGATGAAAAGCGTGAGCCCCAGCGCGAAGGCGACCAGCGATTGCGGCCCGGTGAAATCGGTGTCGCCGGTCAGCTGGTTGACGATGGAAACGGTGATGGTGGAGACCGGCTCCAGCGGATTGCCGCGCAGGATGGGGGCATTGCCCGCCGCCAGCACCACGATCATGGTTTCGCCGATGGCGCGGCTCACGGCCAGCAGGAAGGCGCCGACAATGCCGGGCAGGGCGGCAGGAAGAAGCACGCTGCGAATGGTTTCGGACTGGGTGGCGCCCAGCCCATAGGCGCCATCGCGCAGGCTGGTCGGCACCTGGTTGAGGATGTCATCGGAAAGCGAGGAGATGAAGGGCACGATCATCACGCCCATGACCAGTCCGGCGGTGAGCGCGCTGGTGGCGCTGATGGAAAGACCGACGGCCGCGCCCATG
>NZ_JAUCDN010000119.1:0-9393 GCF_034675085.1 Devosia sp. | reverse complement strand
CACCAAGAAGCGTGAGATCGCCGCCCAGGACGAAGGCCTCGGGATCGATGGTCTGCCCGATGAGAACCAGAAGCTCCCCGGCAATGGAGCCAGCCTCGCCCACCACCTGGCGGAATGCATGATCGCCTTTCGACAGGCGCTCGCGGAATTGCTGGAAGCTCATGGGGCCATAAATCGGTGCGGCCCGGGCCAGAAGCGCGGAGATCGACAGATACTGCTCGAAACAGCCCCGCTTGCCGCATCTGCAGAAGGCGCCCTCCCGATCATAGCAGATATGGCCGAATTCTCCCGCCATGCCGCGCCGCCCCGAACGAACCTGACCATCCGAGACGATTGCCCCACCCAGGCCGTGGTCGAACTTGATATAAGCGTAGGTGCCCGTTTTGGGCATGTCGCCCCACAAAACCTCGGCGAGGGCCGAGCAGTTCGATTCATTGTCGCAGCGCACCGGCATGCCGAGGCGTTGGCTGAGGATTTCGGCGAGCGGCGCATTGAGAGTTTCCGGCACGAGGCTTGATGGTCCCACTCTTGCCGTATGCGGATCGATGGGTGCGCCGATGGCGACGCCAGTGCCCAGGATACGTGACGGGTCCGTGTCGTTATCCGCCATCACTCGGGCCACGATAAGATCTAGGGCATCGAGGATGGTCTGCAATTGCCGGTCCATCGCCAATTCTTCCTGCTGATAATCGACCACCCGCTTGGCGGCGTCGACAAGCACGCTGTGAATGAAGCCCGGCCCGATCGCGAGCCCGAGATAGAGCCCCGTATCGGGCCGTATGCGCAGCGCCTTGCCTGACCGGCCGGTATTGGCAGACCGGAACGCCTCGCCCGTTTCCTCGATGACGTCGCGTGCCCGCAGCGCGGCCACGATGCGGGAAACCGTCGCCTTGCCGAGGCCCGAGAGCCGCGCCAGCTCCGCGATGCTGGCCGATCCCTGCTCGCGCAGAATTTGCAGCACCAGCGCCTCGCTGCGCCCAGCCCTGCCCGATGCTTTGTTCATTTGATCCATATGGTTCAAATAGGCGCTTGACGCGCCGCTTCCTTCTAAATAACGATCCAAATGGATCGAATATCGATCATTGTCCAGAAGAATGTCAGAGCCACAGCGCATAACCAAGGCCTGGCATCGTCTGGAAGGGAGGAATTCGCGGTATGGGGCCTGTGTCTTGCCCACAGCCTGCGCTCCTTCGTCATTGTCAGTTTGCACCCGCCGCATGCGGGCCAGGGAGGTTGATTTGAAGAGACGTCAATTTGTGATGGGTACGGGCGGCCTTTTTGCCCTGAGCATGATTTCGCCGGGCATTGCCCTGGCCCAAGCCGGGGTAGATATCGGCTTTGCCGTTCCCGACACGACCAATCCGTTCCTTGGCTGGTTGACCAGCGAGGTCAAGAAGCAGGCCGAGGCCGACGGACTGCGCCTTGAAATCGCCGATGCCGCCAACAGCCCCGTGCGCCAGATGGAGCAGATCGAGAACTTCATCGCCATGGGCGTGAAGGTCATCGACATCATGCCGGTCGACCCCAACAACGTGCAGGACATCATCGCGCGAGCGCAGGCCCAGGGCGTCAAGATCCTGGTGCAGGGCACCGACACCGGCGTCTACGACGTGATGATGAATATCGACCAGTATAACTGCGGCGAGCAGATCGCTGAAATGGCGATCGACTGGATGGTCAAGACGTTCTCCACCGATGGAACGGAAGCGGGCCTTCCCGAAGGCGCGAATGCGCCCAAGGTGGTCATCATTCCGGCAACCGACACCGTCGACGCCAAGAACCGCAGCGACGGCATGCGGGATAAGCTGGAGGCCTGGGGCAAGGCCAATATCGTGGTTTCGCCTACCGAAGCCAGATCCACCGCCAGCGGCACTTCGGTGATGGAAACCCTGCTACTGCAAAACCCCGATACCGATGTCGTGCTGACCTACAACGCCGACACGGCCATGGGCGTCAATGAGTATATCATGGGTCAGGGCCAGGTGGACAAGGCCCGCTTCGGCCTGTTCTCCGGCGACTGGTCGCCCCCCGTGCAGGAGACCATCGATGCCTCGGCCGCCAACAATGCGGTGTTCCGCGGCACCATCCAGATTGTTGGTCCCGTTCTTAATGGCGAGCCGGTCGATTTGCCGATCGCCACCTTCCGGGTGATCAAGGCGCTGACCGAAGGGCAAACGCCTTACGGCAACTGGATCAAGGATGCCATCGCCAAGGCCGGTCCGCAGGGCTGATCCATGGCAGGCGAAACCTTCTCGGGAGGCGCCTCGGCGCCTCTCCTCCAGCTCGCGAGCATAACCAAGACCTATCCGGGCGTCGTTGCCCTCAATGAGGTCTCGCTGCGCTTCAATGCCGGTGAAGTCCATGCCATCGTCGGGGAAAACGGCGCCGGCAAGTCCACGCTCATCAAGATCATCGCCGGCGCCGTAACGCCCGACCAGGGCACGCTCACCATCGCCGGCCAAAGCTTTACGGAGATGACGCCGCATCACTCGCGGGCTCTTGGCGTCGAGGTGATCTATCAGGAATTCAACCTGGTCCCGACCCTTTCGGTGGCCGAGAACATCTTTATGGGCCAATCCACCGGCTGGCGCGTCGACCACGCCGGCATGCGCCGCGATGCAAAAATCCTGCTGGATGAGTTGGGCGTATCTATCGATCCGGCGACGCTGGTGCGCAATCTGCCATCCTCCCAGCAGCAACTGGTCGAGATCGCCAAGGCCGTGGCCAAGCGTCCACGCATCCTCATCATGGATGAGCCGACCGCCCCCTTGTCGCTTGCAGAGGTCGAAGCCCTTTTCGGTATCATCCGCCGTGCGCGGGAGGCCGGAACCTGCATCCTCTATGTCTCGCACCGGCTCGACGAGATTTTTGCCATTTGCGACCGGATCAGCGTGTTGCGCGACGGCCGGCATATCGAAACTCTGGAAACGAGCCAGACCGACCGCGCCAAGCTCATTCGCCTGATGGTCGGGCGCGAGCTCACCAATTCCTACCCCCAACGCCCCGCCCCCTTGGAAGAAAATGCACTTGAGCTGCGGGAGCTTTCAGGGAATGGCAATGCGCCCATCTCCTTTACCCTCGCAAAAGGCGAGATACTGGGAGTTGCCGGTCTGGTCGGGGCGGGCCGTACCGAGCTGGCCAAGGTCATTTATGGTGCTGCTCGCCGGGATGGTGGAGACATTCTCATCTTCGGGCAGAAGATAAACGCCCGATCTCCGCGTCAGGCCCTGCGCGCCGGCATTGGCCTCGTGCCCGAGAACCGCAAGGAAGAGGGGTGCTTCCTCGAACGCCCGATCGGCTGGAACATCGCCATTGCCGCGCTGGATCGCATCCGGCGTGGCATGGTGGTCGACGCCAGGGCCGAACGGCGCCTGGCGGAGGATTTCCGCGAGCAATTGCAGATCAAGACGCCCAGCATCGAGCAGAAGGTGAAGAACCTGTCCGGCGGAAACCAGCAGAAAGTGGTTATTGCCAAGACGCTGGCAGCCGAGGCCAGGGTCATCATTTTCGATGAACCCACCCGCGGCGTCGATGTGGGCGCCCGCGCAGAAGTCTATCGGCTCATGGCCGAACTCACGGCCAGGGGCATCGCCATTCTCATGATCACCTCCGACATGGAGGAACTCCTGGGCATGTCGGACCGCATCATGGTTCTGCATAACGGCCAAATGGCCGGTCTCATCCCCATTGCCGAGGCAAGCCAGGAGCGCGTGCTCGAACTGGCTTCCGGCCTATCCGAAGGTACAGCCGCATGACCGCGCCCGCCCTTGCCCCTTCCGCCGTCCGGCGTTTCCCCATCCAGCAATTCGTCATTCCGCTTGTGCTCGTGGCGATGGTGGCGTTGTTCTCGTTCCTGTCGCCCTATTTCTTCACGGTGCAGAACCTCACCAATATCCTCGTCCAGAACGCCTATATCATCATCGCCGCCGTAGGCCTGTCCTTCGTGATGATCTCGGGGGGCATCGATCTGTCCATCGGCTTCCAGATGTCGGTGGTGGGCGTGGTTACCGCTGTATTCATGAACTGGCTCAACGTACCGGTGGCGCCATCCATCGCGGTGGGGATCGGCTGTGGCCTGCTGATGGGCGTTATCAACGGATTTGCCTCCATCACCCTCAAGGTGCATTCGCTGATCGTCACCTTGGGCACCATGACGATCTTCCAGGGCGCCAGCTACATCATCTCCAACCAGCAGGCGATCATCAACCTGCCGCCCAGCTACAAGTTCATCGGCCAGGGCTATATCGAGGGCTGGCTACCCGTGTCGGTCATCCTCATGATCGTATGCGTCGCCATTGCCTCCTTCATTCTCAACTTCACCGCCCTGGGCCGCATGATCTATGCCATCGGCGGCAATGAGGAGGCCGCCTATCTCACCGGTATTCCCGTCAACCGGGTCAAGATCGTCGTCTATGCGCTATGCGGGGTGTTCGTCGCCATCGCTGCCACGGTGCTGTTCGCGCGCTCCGGCTCGGCGGCATCCTCTACCGGCCCCGGCACCGAGTTCACCGCGATCACCGCGGCAGTGCTCGGCGGTATCAGCTTCAAGGGGGGCGAGGGCCGGATGCTGGGCCTGGTGACTGGCGTCCTCATCCTGGGCGTGCTGAGCAACGGCATGCAGCTCATCGGCGTCAACACTTATGCCCAATATATCGTCAAAGGGGCCGTGCTGCTCGCAGCGGTCAGCTTCGACACCTATCAGAACATGCCTCGCAAGAAGAAAGCCGCCTAGATGGCCGATCCGAATTCACCCAATGGTCCCAACGGCATCTATGTGCTGCCCTTTGCCGAGACTGGCCATATCGAGACGAAATTTCTCGACCTCGCCTATGCCGATCAAAGCACGTTTCAAAAGCTCGATCTGTATTTGCCGGAGAGGCAAGCGCCCTCAGGCGGCTGGCCGCTCATCATTTTCGTCCATGGCGGCGCCTGGATGATGTGCGACAAGCGCGATGTGCAGCTCAATTCTGCCTTGAGCTTCATCAACCGGGGCTTCGCCGTCGCCTCGGTGAACTATCGTCTCTCATCGGAAGCGATCTTCCCCGCACCGGTCTTCGACGTCAAGGCTGCCATCCGCTTTCTCAGGGCGAAGGCCGCTGAGTATGAGCTGGATAATTCGCGCTATTGCCTCTGGGGACTTTCGGCAGGGGGACATCTCGTCTCGCTCGCCGGCATGACCAACGATGTGTCGATCATGGAAGACCCCCATATGGGCAATGCCGATCAGTCCAGCACGGTCGGGGCCGTGGTCAGCTTCTATGGGCCGACGCAGCTTGACGATATGGATCCTCACCTTGTCGCTACTGGTGCCGGTACGCCGGACCACGGACTGCCGGACAGCCCCGAGGCAAGACTGCTGGGCGGGAAGCCGGCGGATCACCCGGCCCGGGTCATTGCCGCCAATCCCGAAACCTGGGTGACGACCAGCTGTCCGCCCTTTTTCCTGGCGCATGCACCGGCCGACCCCATCGTGCCCGTCCAGCAATCCGTAAGGCTGGCTGGTCGCATTACTGCAATTGCCGGTGCCGGCAGGGTCACACTGCGGCTGGTTGAAAATGCCGGCCATGCCACGCCGGAATTTGAGGCGCCCGATGTCGTGGAGGCCGTGCACAACTTCCTTTTGAAAAGCCTTGCAATTGGAGGCTGATCCGCAAGATGAGGGTGTCGCCGATGGCCCAACCTATCGCAGGCAGTCCACCATTGGCTGGCGGTAGATAGCGATGGCTGGTAGCAGGGCGAGGATGGCCCCGGCACCGATCAGCATCAGTATCAACTGTATTTCCGGCCAGCCTATGGTTACGGGAATGGCGATGCCGCTCTGGGCTTCGAGATACCCGCTGACGGCCCAGGAAGCGCCCGCGCCTAGCGCGAGGCCCAGAAGTGCGCCTATGAGGATCAGCAGCGTCACATAGCTCCAGGCGACCAGAAAGATATAGCCGGAGGTGGCGCCCAGCGCGCGCAATATGGCAAAGCGTGAGCGATAGAGTTGCAGGATGATGACCACGCCCGAAAGGATGGCGGCAACCACCAGGATCTGCGTGGCAAGGGCGAGAAAGCTCATGATCGCCCTGGCGTCGCCAAGCAGCGCGTAAAGCTGAACCAGGATTTCAGCCGGAAAGATCGCCTGGGTTCGATCGGTGCGATAGGCATTGCGCAGGCCATAGGCCGCGGGAACGGTGGCGGGCTTGACGACGACGGCAGGAACCCCCGGTAGGGCCTCGGCCAGGAAAGGGGGACCGATGCGGTCCTCGCCCTCGGCGTGTCCCGATGGCAGGCCGTGGTTGATCCAGACCTGCTCGACCGGAACGACGACGACATTGTCCCAGGCCGAATGGGTTCGCGTCATCCGCCCGACCACCTCGACGGTGTCTTCATGCAGCATTTCGGCCAAATCGAAACCGTCATGGGCGGCGTAGAGGCGTTCGCCTAGCCGCATGGGTACATTGGCGCCCAGCACGGCTTCAGCTGGGGCCGCGAACATCCGACCCTCGCTCAGTTCGCCGGAGAGGTGGCCCACGAATTGCGCAGTCGTTCCCATGATCGGAAAGCCGTTGGCGCTGTCGCCAAAGGCGATGGGTGCGGCGAAATTGACGCTCTCCTCTGCCATGAGGCGGACCAGGGTATCTCCGTCTACCAGGCCCATGGCGGCGGGACGCGCGAAGACCGAGGCCAGCACGAGGTCGAAGGGGCTGCCGGGCGAGCCGACGACCAGGTCGAATTTGTCCGCTGCCCGGGCACTGCCCTGGCGCACCGCCCGCTCCTGGGTGGTGATGGCGATACCCAGACCCACCGCAAACGTGATGAGCATGACAAAGAAGGCTAGCGTGAGGCGATTGCGGTTGAGCAGCGAGAGGACGACGGGGAACGGATTCATGACAGCGTTTTCCCATCCCCAATGCGCCCATGGTCGAGCGCGACGACACTATCGGCGGCCGCAATCAGCAGGGGATCGTGCGATACGGCAACGATGGCGCGCCCCTCGCTGGCCAGGCGTTTGAAATCATCGCAGAGCTGGATGGAATTGCCGGCATCGAGGCTTGCCGTAGGCTCGTCGGCAAACAGGATCGGCGGATCGAAAACCAGTGCCCGCGCCAGGGCGACGCGTTGTTGTTCGCCCTGGGAATAAGTGTCGACCCGGCGGGGCTCGTTGGCTATGCCGAAGCGCTCGAGCAGGGCGATGGCGCGCTTGCGTACCGTTCTGTCGGTCCAGGCTGAAAAATAGGCGGCCAGCGTCACATTGCCCAAGGGGTTCAGCTCCTCCATCAGGTTGAAGCTCTGAAATACGAAGCCGGCATTGCGGCGGCGCCAGCGGTCGCGCTCGGTTTCTCCCAGGGCGGCAATGTCGAGTCCGCTCCAGCGCACCTGGCCCGCACTAGGCTTGATCAGGCCGCTCAGTACATAAAGCAGGGTCGTCTTGCCTGAGCCCGAGGGGCCGCGGATTACCGTCAGTCGTCCGGGGGTGATAGTCAGAGAAGCGATGTCGAGCGCCGGCTGCGCGCCGGCCGACTGCCCGCTGAAACGATGCTCGAGCCCGAGCAGGTCCAGCACCTAGGCTCTCCGATGCGCGGCGTCGATGACGCGGACACGGGAGACGAAGCCCAGTTGCTCATCGGTATAGGTGCCGAGTCGGAGCGTGCCCTCGACCAGTATCGGCACGTTGAAGGGCGTGACCGAAATGACGTCTCTTGCATAAATGGAGACGATGTCGCGCGGCCATTCGGCTTCGCTCTCGCAAAAGGGACAAATCGACATCGGGATCTTGGTCAGGACGAAAAAGGTGGATTCAGCCTTGAGGGGGGGCGCCATATAGCCTTCGAGCAGCACCGGCCCGCCATCCCGATCCAGTGCGTAGGGGGAAAAGGAGCCATCGGGATTGTAGAGTTCGCGCATGCGGACGGGCTCCTGGCCCATTGCTGGCATCGGACCGAGTGCAAGGCCGGCCGAGGCCGTGGCGGACAGCGCCAGAAAGGTGCGGCGGTGCATGACAGTCACTCCCGGAAGATAAGGAAAGCTGGAGGGGCCCGGCATGTGCCGACCCCTCCCGGACGGGCGGTTGCGGCTTATTCGGCCGAAACGGCGTGGTTCATCACGTGGAAGATATAGTTCTGCTCCTGGGTGCCGGTGAGCAGGTGTGCCCAGGGACCCTTGGCCCAGGCGGCGACGTCTTCGCCCGAATGGGTTTCCGAACCCATGGGGATCAGCGCCTGCTGGAGATAGTCCACATCGGTGGCTTCTTCCTGTGTCACGGCCGGGCGAGTGCCGAAATAGGAGCCATCGGCCTGGCGGGTCATCACCGAGCCGGCGCCGTTGAGATAGCCGACGACTGAATAGGGCTTGCCATCGTCGGCCAGTTCGGGCTCGCTGGTGTGCTCGATGCCGTCGCCGTTGATGCCCATGCACAGGCCGGTGATCGGGGTGCCGCGGCCGCAATAGCCGTTGAAGGCAATGGCGTGCTCGTGGTCAGCGGTAACGATGATGAGGGTGTCCGCGTCATTGGTCATTTCATCGGCCAGGGCAACGGCCTGGGCGAAGGCGACGCCGTCCATGAAGGCGCGGTTGGCGTTGCCGGCATGGTTGGCATGGTCGACGCGACCGCCTTCCACCATGAGATAGAAGCCGTTCTCATTGCCCTGCAGCGCCTTGATGGCGGCCACGGTCATGTCGGCGACCGAAGGCTCCGTTTCCGGGCGTTCTGTTTCGTAGTTCATGTCGCTGTCGGTGAAGAGACCGAGCAGCGGCGAACCGGCCTCGACCGCTTCGAGACCGGACCTGTCGGTGACGAACCGGGCTCCAGCCGCCTGGGCGCGTGCGACGAGATCGAGATCATCCTGGCGGCTGGACTTGCCGCCGAAGGGGGTCTGGGCGGTGGAGGGGATGAAATTGCGGGCGCCACCGGCCAGCAGCACGTCCACCACGCCGGCTTCCATCTGCTCGATGGCCTGGACGGCAATATCGGTGCAGCCTTGCGGCGCGCCGGCTTCCCAGTTGCGGTTGGCGGTCTTGGCATAGACGGCGGCCGGGGTGGCGTGGGTGGCACGGGCGGTCGAGACCACGCCGATCGACTTGCCCGATCCGGCAACGATCTCGGAGAACAGGGTCAGCTTGTTGCCCTCTTCGCTGGCACAATTGTCGTAGCGGCCGTTTTCATTGAGGTTGATGGTGTTGAAGACCTGCTTGACGCCGGTGTTCATGGCACCGGCAGTGGGGGCGGAGTCCGGCGTCTGGGCGTTGATGTTATAGGTCTTGATCAGCGCGGTGTTGGGGAAGGCCTCATAGGGCAGTACGTGCTCTTCGCCCAGCTTGCCTTCCATCTGGCCGGCAAACAGGCGGATGGCATAGTTGGTGCCGACGCCCATGCCGTCGGCGACGAACAGGATCACGTTCTTGGCGCGG
>NZ_JAUCDN010000118.1:0-9539 GCF_034675085.1 Devosia sp. | reverse complement strand
AGACTGGCGCCGGTGGCTTCGAGCATGGGCGGCAGGGTGAGCCATTCCAGCGTCCAGGCGGCGCCGGAGCGCTCATATTCATGCACCATGGCCTGCTGCAAAATGCCGGACAGCCCGGCATTGTAGCGCGAGAGCGCCACCAGCGCCTCGGCATTGACCGGGTTGGACTTGTGCGCCATGGCCGAGGAGCCGCCGCCGCCCGAAAGCCGCGCCGCCGCCACCTCGTTCTGGGTCAGAAGCGCGATATCCATGCCCAGCTTGCCCAGCGTGCCGGTGATGAGCGCGAGGAGGTTCCCCAGCCCCGCAATGGGGTCGCGCTCCGTATGCCAGGGGGCGGCGACGCCGAGATCGAGCCGGCGCGCCAGGCTGGCGGCGAGGGCTTCGCCATGGCCCGCAAAGCTCGTGCGATCCCCCACCGGCCCGCCCAATTGCACGACGAGCAGGCTCGGGCGCATCGCCGCCAGCGCCCGCAAATGCCGTTGCAGCGGCGCGCGCCAGCTCGAGAACTTGGCGCCCCAATGGGTGGGAAGCGCCACCTGCATGCGCGTATGGGCCATGAGGGGGTCTGCGCCGAACTCTGCGTCCAGCGCGTCCAGCTGGGTAAAGAGCGCGGCGAGGCGGGTGTCGTAGATGTCGAAAATGCCGGCAAGCTGCACCATCAGCGCCGTATCGACGATATCCTGGCTGGTGGCGCCCTTGTGCAAAGCCGCCCGGTGCGGCTCGGGCAGCGCCTCGCGCCATTGCCGCACCAGAGCCGGCACCACGACGCCGTCGCGCGCCATGCCGGCGGCCAGATCGGCCCGGTCTGGCGTGAAATTGACTGCCGACAGCGCAATGGCCTGTGCCGCCTCGGGGTCGATCCAGCCGCAATCGGCGCCGGCCTCGGCCAGCGCCACCTCCACCGCCAGCATCGCCTTGAGCTGGGCGGCGTCGGAAAGAGCGGCGGCGATGTCGGCGTCCCCGCACAGGGAGGCGAGCAGGGAACTGGCCATCAGAAGTCGAAGAACACGGTTTCTCCCTCGCCCTGAAGGATGATGTCGAGCGTGTAGCGCGGCACCTCCCCCTCCTCGCGGCGGGCGATCAGGGTCTGGCGGCGGCGGGCGTCAAGAATCTTGTTGAGCACGAAATCGGTCGCATTGGCCTCGGCCTCGTCGGCGAAATAGAGCCGGGTTTGCAGGCCGATATTGATGCCGCGCGCCACGATCCATAGCGAAACATGGGGCGCCATCGGCTTGCCGTCGGGGCCTTGCACCGGGCCGGGCTTGATGGTTTCGAAGATGAAAGTGCCATCGCTGCCGGTAGGCTGGCGGCCCCAGCCGGTAAAGGCAGGGGCTGAATTGGAATTGGGGCCCATGGGGGCGCTGAAGGCCCCGGTCGCATCGGCCTGCCAGATTTCCAGCACCGCATCATTGACCGGCGCGCCCGAGCCGTCCAGCACCCGCCCGGTGATGGTGATGCGCTCGCCCCTGGTGTCGGGCGTGAGCATGGAAGCGCCCGGATCGGCGTCGTAGACCCCGGTGATGCCGCAGAAATTGGGCGTCAGGCCGATATGGACATAGGGGCCGGCGGTCTGGGAAGGGGATTCCTTGAGGATGGGCGTGGGGTGCAGCATCAGTTCCCCTCCGGTCTGTTTTCAAACATGGTCGAGCGGCGGCCGCGCAAAACGATATCGAAGCGATAGGCCAGCGCGTCCATGGGCGTAGTATTGTGCCGGTCGAGCCGCGCGATCAACTGGTCGATCGCGGCCTTGTCTGCAATGGTGCCGACAATGGGGCATTGCCAGATCATCGGGTCGCCCTCGAAATACATCTGGGTGATGAGCCGCTGGGCGAAGGCATGGCCGAACACCGAGAAATGGATGTGGGCGGGCCGCCAGTCATTGCCGCCATTGGGCCAGGGATAGGCCCCCGGCTTGATGGTGCGGAAGGAGTAAAAGCCGTTCTCGTCGGTCACGGCGCGTCCGAAGCCGCCGAAATTGGGATCGAGCGCGGCCAGATACCCTTCCTTCTTGTGGCGGTAGCGCCCGCCGGCATTGGCCTGCCAGAATTCCACCAAGGTATTGGGCACCGGTCGGGCATTCTCGTCCAGCACCTGGCCATAAACGATCATGCGCTGGCCGATGGCCTCGGTGCCGTCCTGGCTGAAATTGCGGATGAGGTCGTTGTCCAGCGCCCCCAGTTTTTCATGCCCGAATGTGGGGCCGCTCATCTCCGACTGGGTGGGGCCCAGGGCGAGCAGGCTGTGGCGCGGAGCGCGGAAGGTGGTGCTTTTGTAGCCCGGCGTATTGGCCGCCGGATGCCAGGCGCGGTCGCGCTGGAAGAGAACCCCGTCGGCCCCCGGAAGAATGATGCCGCTCATTGCGCTGCCTCCTGACGCTTTTCCAGTTGTTCGCGGGCGATCCTGAACGCCCGGTTGGCCGCCGGCACGCCGGCATAGACCGCCACATGCAACAGCGCCTCCTTGATGTCTTCGGGGCTGGCCCCGGTATTGGCGGTGGCGCGCACATGCATGGCCAGTTCCTCGTCATGCCCCAGGGCGGCGAGCAGGGCCAGGGTGATCATCGAGCGCTCGCGCCGGCTGATCCCCGGACGCGACCACACCGATCCCCAGGCGCCTTCGGTGATGAAGCTCTGGAAGTCATGATCGAATTCGGACATGCGGGCGGTGGCGCCATCGACATGAGTGTCGCCCAGAACCGCGCGGCGCGTGGCTATGCCGCGATCGTAAAGGCTTGCGTCAGCCATGGCCGACCTCCGTGAGAAAATCCGTCATCAGGGCGGCCAGCGCCTCGGGCTGTTCGATGCCCGGAATATGGCCGGCCCCGGCAAGGGCGGTGAAGCGCGCGCCGGGAATGGCCCCGGCCAGCGCGTGAACATCGGCAAGCGGGATGGCTCGGTCTTCCTCGCCCGCCACCACCAGGGTCGGGGCGGCGATGGCGCCGATCCGGGTGGTGAGATCGGTATCGCGCAAGGTGGCGCAGGTGGCGATATAGCCGGCCGGATCGGTGCGCAGGAAGAGGTTCTTCCACCCGGCCAGATCGTCGGCGCGGTTGTGGCGGAAGCCGGGGCTGAACCAGCGTTCCATCACCGCATCGGCAATGGCGCCGGGGCCGCCGGCCCGCACCGCCTCGATGCGTGCGGCCCAGCCGGCGGCGTCCCCGAAGCGCGGCGCGGCGGCGCACAGCACCAGCGCCGCCACCCGCTCGGGATGGCGCAGCGCAAAACCCTGGGCGATAAGCCCGCCCACCGACACCCCGCACAGGGCCGGCCGGGTCATGCCGACATGATCGAGCAGGCCGGCAAGATCGTCGAGATGACCGTCCAGCCCATAGGCGCCGGCGGGGCTGTCGCTCAGCCCATGACCGCGCTTGTCATAGCTCAGGATGTGGTAATGCCCGCCCAGAAGCGCGATGACATCGTCCCAGATGCGCGCATCGGTGCCCAGCGAATTGATGAAAACCAGTTCCGGTGCGCCGGCCCTGCCGGCGAGCCGATATGAAAGCAGCACGCCGTTGACGCGGGTGAACAATCCATCTCTCCTCTTCGCGCCGATTTAAGGGGCTGGCCGCCCGCAAGTAAAATGATTACTAAGGGAGACGTCATAACCTGTAGCTTATCGTAAGGCGCCCTGAGTGCCGATTTCGGCGCAAGCAGGGGCCAGCCGCATAACCGGAGGGGCAGATGGCCACACGCATTATCGATCCCAGGATCAAGCTGCGCCATATCGCGTGCTTTCTGGAAGTGGCGCGGCTGCGCAGCATGGTCAAGGCCGCCGAGGCGCTCAATATCAGCCAGCCCGCCGCCTCGAAAACCGTGCAGGAACTGGAGGAATTCCTGGGCGAGGCGCTGTTCGACCGCAGCCGGCGCCGGCTTTCCCTCACCCCGTTCGGGGAAGTGTTCTACCGCTATGCCTCGACCAGCATCGCCGCGCTGCGCCAGGGGATCGACGCCGCCCAGGGAAGCCATGAAGCGCCCTTGCTCAAGATCGGCGCGCTGCCCACGGTTTCGGCGCGCATCCTGCCCGAAGCGGTGCGGCTGTTCGTGGCCGAGGAAACCGGCGTGCGCTGCCGTATCATCACCGGCCCCAACGAGCATCTGCTCACCCTGTTGCGCACCGGCGACGTCGACCTCGTCATCGGGCGCATGGCCGAGCCCGCCGCCATGCTGGGGCTGGGCTTCGAGCATCTGTATTCGGAACGCGTGGTGATTACCGTGCGGCCCGGCCATCCGCTGGCGGGGCGTCCCGATTTCAATCTGGGCATGATCGCGCCCTACCAGATGCTGATGCCGACCCCGGATTCGGTGATCCGCGCCTCGGTGGACCGCATGCTGCTGGCCCATGGCATCACGGGACTGCGCGACGAGATCGAAACTGTCTCCAACGCCTTCGGCCGCTCCTATGTGCGCCAGAGCGACGCCATCTGGATCATTTCCGAAGGCGTGGTGGTGCGCGATGTGGAAGAGGGGCAATTGGCGCTGCTGCCGTTCGATACCAGCGAAACCCTGGGCCCGGTGGGGTTTACCACCCGCGCCGATACGGTGCCCGGTCTGGCCGCCACCAGCCTGATGCAGGCGGTGCGGCAGGCGGCGGCGCGGGAGCGTTGAGGAGAAGCGCGGGGCGGCATGGTGTTTAGATCATTTCAGCGTTTCTATTAAACGGTGAAATGATCTAAGCTTTTGTTTTATCGCGTTTCCGAACCGCAAAACCGTTTCCACTTTTGCTGGAAACGCTCTAACCGGGATATTGCGCCCCGCCCTCCCGCCGGAAGGCGCTGGGGGAGCGGCCGAGCATGCGCGTGGCGAAACGGGAGAAATAGGCGGGGTCGTCATAGCCCAGATGGCTGCCGATCTGCTTGATCGACAGGGTTGAAAACAGCAGCATGCGGCGCGCTTCCAGCGCCAGGCGCCGCTCGATCACGCCCAGCGCCGAGGTGCCCAGAACCTGGCGGCTGATGCGGTTGAGATGGGTCTGGGTGATGCCCAGCGCGCCGGCATAATCGGCCAGGCGCCGGGTCTGGCGGAACTGGCTGTCCACGAGCAGGCGAAAGGCCTGGGCGTGGCGATAGGCCCGGCCGGACGCGGCGTCGGGGCCGGGCGCCTCGCCGCTGGCGCGATGCAGGGCGACCAGCAGCAGGGTGAGATGGGCCGTCATGGCCGCCTCATGGGCGGGGCCGGGCCGGTCGGCCTCCGCGATCAGCCGCGAAAGCGCCGCCTCGACGCCGGCAAGATCGCCGGTGAGCAGGCCCGCCTGCGGCAGCGCCGGCCCGCGCGCGGCCAGATCGCGCTCGAGCAGGGTGACGACGATGCCCTGCACATCGGAAGAGAAGGCGTAGCCGTGAACGATCAGCGCCGGCACCACCACCAGGCTGGGCGCCTCCAGAGAGTGGCGGATGCCCTCGATCCAGACGTCGCCATGGCCCCCGGTCAGATGCAGCACCTGCACGAACTGGTCGTGCCGGTGTGGCGCGATGCGATAATCATGCAGGCGGCTGCGCGCCTGGATGGTTTCCCAATGCAGCCAGTCCTGCCGGCTCTGCCGCTCGCCGTAAAGCGCGTAGGTGGGGACGGATTTCATGTTCGGATAATGCAAGCAATTGCGCGCCCTGTCCATTCACCCAAACGGCCGAAACGGCGATGCTCGGATCAAACGGAGAGAGGTGTATGCGCACGCAAATTGTCATTGTGGGGGCGGGGCCGGCCGGGTTGATGCTGGGGCGGCTGCTCGAACAGGCGGGGGTGGAGAGCGTCATCCTCGAGCGGCGCAGCCCCGACTATGTGCTCGGCCGTATCCGCGCCGGCGTGCTCGAACAGGGCAGCGTCGACCTGCTCGATCGCGCCGGGGCCGGCGCCCGCATGCATGCCGAGGGGCTGGTGCATGAGGGCGTGGGGCTGAGCTTTGACGGCGACCGCCACCGCATCGATTTTTCCGCCCTGATCGGAAGGCAGGTCATGGTCTATGGCCAGACCGAGGTGACGCGCGACCTGATGGCGGCGCGCCAGGCGCCCAGTATTTACGAGGCGGAGAATGTCGAGCTGCACGATGTCGATGGCGCGCCCTGGGTGAGTTATGTCAAGGACGGGGTGAGCCAGCGCATCGACTGCGATTTCATCGCCGGCTGCGACGGCTTTCACGGCCCCAGTCGCGCCAGCCTGCCGGAGGGGGCGCTGAGCCTTTTCGAGCGCGTCTATCCCTTCGGCTGGCTGGGCATTTTGGTCGACCGGCCGCCGGTGGAGCACGAGCTGATCTATGCCCATCACGCGCGCGGCTTCGCGCTGTGCTCGCAGCGTTCGCCCAGCCGCAGCCGCTATTATATCCAGGTGCCAGAGGGCGAGCGGGCGGCGGACTGGTCCGATACCCGCTTCTGGGACGAATTGCGCCAAAGGCTCGACCCGGCCACTGCCGAGGCCCTGCCCACCGGCCCCTCCATCGAAAAATCCATTGCGCCCTTGCGCAGTTTCGTCGCCGAGCCGCTGCGCTTCGGAAAACTGTTCCTGGCCGGCGACGCCGCCCATATCGTGCCGCCCACCGGGGCCAAGGGGCTGAACCTGGCCATGTCCGACGTGGCGCTGCTGGCCGATGCGTTGATCGAATTTTACGGCGAAAAATCCACGGCCGGGATCGACGCCTATTCGGCCCATGCCCTGGCGCGCATCTGGAAGGCCGAGCGCTTCAGCTGGTGGATGACCAGCCTGTTCCACACCTTCCCCGAAACCGGTCCGTTCGGCCGGCGCATCCAGCGGGCGGAATTCGACTATCTGGTGGGATCGGTGGCGGCTCAGCAGAGCCTTGCGGAAAATTATACGGGGCTGCGGTAGGGGGAAGGACGACGGCAGCCGATAAAACCACGCAGTCATTCCGGCGCAGACCGGAATCCACGCTGAAGGCTCTCCCCTTACATCAGAGTGTGGGGGGTGGTATGCGGACATGGATTCCGGCCTGCGCCGGAATGACATTGTGGGTGGGGCAAAATTGAGCAGCTAGTGCCCCACGCCCAGAAGGCGGTTGACGGTTTCGGGGGTGGCGGCCAGTTCAGCTGGCGTGCCCCACCAGGCGGCGCGGCCGCGTTCGAGGATCAGCACGGTTTCGGCGAAGTCGAGCGCCGCCTTGAGGCGTTGCTCGACCAGCACGATGGTCATGGCACGGGTCTGGGCCAGGCTGGTGAAAGCCGCCATCAATTCCTCGCAGATGACCGGGGCCAGCCCTTCCAGCGGCTCGTCGAGCAGCAACAGGCTGGGCTGGCCGAGAATGGCGCGCGCCGTGGTCAGCATCTGCTGCTCGCCGCCCGAAAGCTTGCCGCCGGGATTGTTGCGGCGCTCCCTGAGGCGGGGAAAGAGCGCATAGGCCTCCTCGATGGCGCTGCGCGGGCGGGTCTTGAGGCCGATAAACAGGTTTTCCTCGACCGTGAGGGATTTGAAGATGGCACGGTGCTGGGGTACATAGCCCAGGCCGGCGCGGGCGCGCTCGGAGCCTTCGAGGCGCGTCAGCTCGGCGCCATCGAGTTTTGCCGAACCGCCCAGATAACGGGTCTGGCCGGCCAGGGTCGCCAATAGCGTGGTCTTGCCCATGCCGTTGCGCCCGAGCACCGCCAGCCGCCCGCCGGCGGGAACGGAGAAGCTGATATCCTCCAGGATGCGGGTGGGGCCATAGCCGGCGCAAAGGCCGGACACCTCAAGCGCCGTCGCGGCCATCGGCATAGCTCCCCAGATAGGCTTCGCGCACCTTCGGATCGGCCGCCACCGCCTCCGGCGTGCCATCGAAAATCACCGCGCCGGCGGCCAGGACGATGACGCGCTGGGCGAAGCGGAAGACGAAATCCATGTCATGCTCGATCATCAGCACTGCCAGCTCGGGCGGCAGGCGCTCCAGCGCCTTTTCGATCAGCACCGTATCGGTGCTGGGCACGCCCGCCGCCGGCTCGTCCAGCAGCAGCACGCGCGGGCGCAGCGCCAGCACCAGCGCGATCTCCAAAAGCCGCTGCTGGCCATAGGCGATGTCGCTGACCCGCGTATGGGCGATGGGGGTGAGATGGAGCAGATCCAGCACCGAGCCGATCTCGTCCATCACCTCGTCCATGCCGCGATAATCGGCAAAAACCTGTGCGGATCGTCCAAGCCTTTGCAGCACGGCCAGGGCGACATGTTCCTCGGGCGTCATTTCGGGAAAGAGCCGCGTCACCTGGAAGCTGCGCACGAGCCCGGCATGAACGCGCCGCGTCGGCGAGGCGCGGGTGAGGTCGACGCCGCCGATATGGACCGAGCCGGCATCGGGCTTCAAATGCCCGGTCACCAGATTGACGAAAGTGGTCTTGCCGGCGCCATTGGGGCCGATCAGGGCGACGCGATTGCCCGGCTCCAGCGTCAGCGAGACATTGTCGGTGACGGCGAGGCCGCCGAAATTCTTCCTGAGGTTTTTAACGGCGAGCAGGCTCATTTGCGCGCCCTCCGCCACCAGTCTTGCAACGTGCCGGTGAGGCCCTTGGGCGCGAACAGCACCACCGCCACCAGGAGCGCCCCGACAATGGTGAGCCAGTGGAAGGGATTGATGGAGGAAACGCGATCCTCGAACCAGACGAAGACGATGGTGCCCACCATGGCCCCGAACAGGTTGCCGGTGCCGCCCAGAACCAGCATCACCATGGCCTCGGCCGAGAGGGTGAAGGAGAGGCTGTCGAGCCCCACCACCTTGGTGGAGATGGCCGAAAGCGCGCCGCCCAGCCCGGCCACGGCGCCGGCGATGGCATACATCCTGACCAGCGAGGCATAGACCGGCGCGCCCATGGATCGCACCCGCACCTTGTCCTGCCTGATGCCGCGGCAGAGCATGCCGAAAGGCGAGCGCACCACCATGCGCAGCACGAGGAAGGTGGCGATCAGCAGCACCACGGCCAGGACATAGGCGGTGCGGCCCCACAAATCGAAGCGGAACAGCCCGAAGAGCGGGCTGGGGGCGATGCCGGAGAGCCCGTCGCTGCCCCCGGTCCAGGCCGAGAGCTTGTTGGCCGCCTCATGGGCCAGTTGCACCACGGCGATGGACAGCACGAGCTGGCTCAGCCCCTGGCCGCGCAGGATGACGAGGCTGGAAACCGTGCCCGCGATACTGCCCGCCAGCGCGCCGATAACGAGCATCAGCAAGGGATCGGTGATGCCGAACTTGGCGGCGGCGATGCCGGCGGCATAGGCGCCTGCGCCGAACACGGCGGCATGGCCCAGCGTGGCCACCCCGGCATAGCCGGTGACCAGATCGAGCGAGAGCACCAAAAGCATGATGGCGACGATGCGGGTGAGCAGCGCCAGGCTTTGCGGGAAGAGGAAGAAGAACAGCGTCGCCACCGCGGCAATGACCAGCACCGCGATCATGTCGGTGCGGGCGCTGCGCTGCCAGAGGCCTGGGCGGGTGGAAGAGATGACATCCCTCATGGCGCGCGCCCCAGAAGGCCATTGGGGAAGATGCTGACGATGGCGATGACGGCCAGATAGAAGAAGAATTCGCCGAATTCGGGCATGAGATAGCGCCCGGTGGTTTCGACGGCGCCGAGCAGC
>NZ_JAUCDN010000117.1:0-9540 GCF_034675085.1 Devosia sp. | reverse complement strand
CGGCCAGCGCCAGCGCGTCGCCATGGGCCGGGCCATCGTGCGCCAGCCCAAGGCCTTCCTCTTCGACGAGCCGCTGTCCAACCTCGACGCCAAGCTGCGCGGGCAGATGCGCATCGAGATCACGCGGCTGCAGCGCAGCCTGGGCACCACCAGCGTCTATGTGACCCATGACCAGCTCGAGGCCATGACGCTGGCCGACCGGCTGGTGGTGATGAATGGGGGGCGCATCGAGCAGGTGGGCGCGCCGCTGGCGCTCTATGAGCGCCCCGAAACGCTGTTCGTTGCCGGGTTCATCGGGTCCCCACCGATGAACCTGATCGCCATCGACCGGCTGGGCGATCAAGGGGCGCTGAACCTGCCCGCCAATACCGATCTGGTCGGTATACGGCCCGACACCATCCACTTGTCGGCACCCCAGGACCCACATATCACTCTGAACGCAACGGTGGAGCTCTACGAGCCGATCGGCGGGGAGAGCCATCTGCATATGCGGCTGGAGGGAAGCGGCCAGCTCATCATCGCCGCCGTGCCGGCCAAGACCGCCATGACCGAAGGCACGCAAGCCAGCCTATATGTCCGCATTGCGGATCTTCACCCATTCAACAAGAAAACGGGCCGCCGCACCGATTGATCGGTCGCGCCGCAAGGGAACCAGAACCATGTCCAATCACCAGCCTCGCTCCACCGGGGAGGTCCAAGCCCATCGCGGCGCCTCGGCCGTGGCGCCGGAAAATACCATCGCCGCCTTTCGCGCGGCACATGACCAGGGCGCGCGCTGGGTGGAACTGGACGTCGCACTCCTCGCTGATGGCACCCCCGTGGTGATCCATGACGTGACGCTGGATCGGACCACCAATGGCAAGGGCCCGCTGGGTCAATTGGTCGCCGCCGACCTGACCAGGCTCGATGCCGGAAGCTGGTTCGACCCGCAATTTGCCGGCGAAAAACTCTCCACCCTGCCCCAGATGCTGGAGGCGCTGGGAGAGCTCGGCCTGAACGTCAATGTAGAAATCAAGCAGCACGAACATCACAAGTCGCTCGCGCAACTGACCGAGACGGTCCACCACTGTCTGCAAAACCGCCCATCCGGTGTCGACGTGATGATTTCGAGCTTTGATGCCGAATGCCTCAAGGCCATGCACAGGCTCGACCCCTCCTATGAACTGGCCATGCTGTGGAGCGAATTGCCGCCGGACTGGCTCGATCGCGTTGCCGCCATCCCCGCCGGGGCTATCCACCTCCACTATCGGGCACTGAGCTTCAACGTGCTCGACCGGGCACGAGAGAACGGTCTCATTGTCCGTTGCTGGACCTGCAACGATCCCGCGCAGATGGCACCCTTCTGGGAGGCCGGTCTGGGAGGCGTCATCACCGACGATCCAAGGCTCTTTTTATAAGTCTTCCAATGCCGATCCCGCACCTTTCCCGCCGGCAGAACGATATCCTGGCACGCATCAGCGCCAGGGGCACCCAGCAGATCGACCAGCTGGCCCAAGAATATGGCCTGACCACGCAGTCGATCCGGCGCGACATCAACGTGCTCTGCGCACTGGGCCTGGCCCGGCGGCTGCATGGCGGCGTCGACCTGCCGGTCATGCCCCAGAACACGCCGATCAACGCCAGGGCAGGACTGCACGGGGATGCCAAGCGCCGCATAGCCGCCCGTATCGCGCAGGACATTCCCTCCGGCTCCACCGTTTTCCTGGGCATCGGCACCACGGTGCGCTATGCCGCCGAGGCCCTGCGCGGACGTGAACGCCTAACCGTGGTGACCAATAATGTCGAGGCGGCGCTGATCCTGGGGGAGACCAAGGGCATCGAGCTACATCTGACGGGCGGGATCTGGCGGGCCAATGACCGCGACATTGTCGGTCCCGAGACCATCCGCTATTTCGAGAAATTCCATGCCACTCATGCGGTGGTGGGTGCGGGGGGGCTGCATCCGACCAGCGGCGCGCTCGATTTCAGCTACGAGGATGCCCAGGTGACCAGGGCCATCCTGCAAAATTCCCGCCGCCGCTATCTGGCCGCCGATGTCAGCAAATGGACCCGAACGGCTGCCGTCCGCGTCGCCTCGCTCTCGGAATTCACCTGCTTCGTGACCGACGCCATGCCACCGCAACCCGGCACCGCACAAAATATGAAGGAAAGCGGCGTGGATATCGTCGTCTGCGATTAAAGCATTGGCCTGAGCAATAAGGCGGGTTTGCGCCAGCAATTCGAGCTAGCATGCGAGAACGGGCGGGTTATTGCGGCCATCTGGGCAAGGCGCGAGGGTGCCGGATCGCAGGAGGCATCGACAATGAGCGGGCACCCCCGGATCAGCGTCATCATTCCACACCTGAATGAGCCGGACGATTTGCGACGTTGCCTTTTGGCACTGGGCGCGCAGCGGGCTCATGGCATCGCCTTCGAGATCATCGTGGTCGACAACGGCTCAAGGCAGATGCCGAGCTTTGCCGCAACCTTGGTGCCCGGCGTGCGGCTGACGCGTGAGGCCATCCCCGGCCCTGGACCGGCGCGCAATCTCGGCGCTACCCTGGCCGAGGCGCCCCTGCTGGCCTTTATCGACGCCGACTGCGTCGCTGCGCCGGATTGGCTGGCGGCAATCGTGGCCTGCTTCGAGAAAAATCGCGGCATCGACTTTGCCGGTGGAGATATCCGCATCCAGCCCGCCGATCCCGAGCGGCTGACATCCATCGAGGCCTATGAGGCCATCTACAGCTACCGCACCCAGCTCTATGTCGAGCAATACGGCTTTGCCGCGACCGGCAACATGGCGGTGCGCGCCGAAGTGTTTCGCTCTATCGGCCCCTTTGGCGGCATCGGCACGATGGAGGACACCGAATGGGGCCAGCGCGCCACCGCCCTGGGTTGCCAGATCGCCTATCTCCCCGATGCACGTGTCTACACGCCCTCCTGCCGCTCATTCACCGAGCTGGCGCGGCGCTGGGATCGCCACATTGCTCATGAGTTCGGTGAAATCAGAGGCCGCAGGTTCTGGCTGGCCCGATGGCTGGGCAAAAGCGCGCTGATGGCAGCATCGCCCTTGGGCGAGACAATCCGCATCCTGCGCACCGACCGGGTCGACACCTGGCGCGAGCGCGCATTGGCACTGGGCTGCCTTACCCGAATACGGCTCTACCGCGCCACCCGGATGCTGGAACTGGCCCGGCACGCTAACACGACCGGCCTGATCGATCTCTGGAACCGCGAAAACCGCTGAGCCGATGACCTGCATCGATCGAGCTAGGCCGCTCGGACCGCTACTTCGCGTGGGTGGGCAGATGGTTTCCGCTCCATCGCAAGAGCGAAATGCCTACCGGCACGCTCCATGCCAGTCTGACCCGGAGGGGTGCTCCACCGCCGGGGCGCCGAATAAGCGGGAATGGACATGCTACGCGTTTTCACCGAGCAATCCGAGCCGGAGGACGGTCCGGCCATGCCGTTCGATCGGATCGCTTGCCTCGACGCCCGCTATCAAGCGCAAAAAGAACGGCTGACGGCGCTGTGCGACCTCGGCGTGACTGGGCTCGGCCGCATGGTATTGCCCGATCTGCATTTCCCGCACACCATGCGCAGTCGGGCCAATCGGGACGGCTCGGGCGCTCGGCCCGAGGGCGACAACCTGCGCTATGCCATCATCGTGGCTCTGGGGCTGGCATGGACGCCCGAGCCCATGCAGCGCGATATGCTCGGAGGCAAGACGGCGGCGGATCTGGCGTTGCGCTGCGCCGCACGAGCCGCTCGGTCGCGCGAACCGGGTGCGGTGGCTCTGGCCGCTTGGGCTGCGGCGGAAACAGCGGGCGTTTTCAGCACGGAATTGTTTGAAATGCTGCAAGACATGCTGACCCATGACCGCACGGTACAAACCGTTCCCTGCGCCTGGATGCTGACGGCGGCGCTGGCCGCGCGGCACCTCGGTTCGACCGCGGAGGTCCAGGACCTGGCCTCGCAGTTCCTGCTGGAGGCACAAGCGGAAACGGGCCTTTTCCCCCACACCATTCCCGCAAGCGCCCTGGGTCGGGCACGCAGCCATATCGCCTGCTTTGCCGACCAGGTCTATCCGATCCAGGCGCTGGCTCGGCTCGGCCGTGCCGAGGGCGACCGCATGGCGCTTCGGGCCGCCGAGGCCAGCGCTGCCCGGATCGTGGCTCTTCAGGGGCACGCCGGGCAGTGGTGGTGGCATTATGACACGCGCGATGGCAGCGTGGTGGAGGGCTATCCTGTTTACAGTGTGCACCAGCACGCCATGGCGCCAATGGCGCTGCTCGATCTTCATGCCGCCGGCGGCAGCGACTATCGCCCCGCAGTGCTCAAGGGGCTGGATTGGATCGATACGCATCCCGAAAGCAGTGAGCGGCTCGTTTCGCCCGAGGGTGGAGTGATCTGGCGCAAGATCGGCCGCCGCGAACCACCCAAGCTGGTTCGCTCGGTCTTATCCCTGACCACCGCACTGGCCCAAGGCTGGCACTTACCGGGGCTGGACATGGCGTTTCCACCGATCAGCATCGACCGCGAATGCCGGCCATATGAGTTTGGCTGGATGCTCTATGCCTGGCGTTCGCGCGGAGTGGTGGAGGCACTGGGATAGTTGCTCATGGCTCCCGCAGGCTTTCGTCGAGCCCCCGGATGAGGGGATAGAGAAAATAAGAGATTACGCTGTGTTCGCCGGAATGGATTTCGGCCGAAACGGTCATGCCGGGCAGCAGGCGGAACGTGGGGGGAATCTGTTTGAGCTGGCCCCGGCCAAGCGCGATACGGACCCTGTAGAATGCCGCGCCGCCTAGCGGATCGGAGCCGGCCTGCTTGGCGAACGAGTTTTCACTGATCGAAATCACCTTGCCCTCGATCGTGCCATGCTCCTGAAATGGAAAGGCGTCGATCTTGATACGCGCGACATCGCCTGTGGCCAGATGACCGATATCATTGCCGGCAACGGTGACTTCGGCCTCGAGTGGCACATTGAGCGGCACCAACGTGATCAGCGGCTCGGCCGGCTGAACCACCGAGGCGACCGAACGCTGCGCCACCTCCAGCACAGCGGCGTCCACCGGGGCGACGAGCCGGGACATGGCGGTACGCAGATCGACCTTCTTCAGCTCTTCGCCGGCGACGGCCAGCTTGTCCTCGACATCGACAAGCGCCTCGAGGGCCAACCGACGGTAATCCTCGATATAATTCTGTTTTTCCGCCTGAGCCTGGTCGCGCTGCTGAACCGCCTCGGCATATTGGCCCTGCACCTGCGCCAGCGTCACCTTGATATCCAGGCTGACATCGCGGCTTTGCAGCAACGACAGACGCGAACCATTGCCGCCGTCGAGCAGGGAGGCGCGCATGGCGTCGATCTCCTCCAGCCCCGCCAGGCGCTGCTCCAGCATCTCCTGTTGGGCCTTGGCGGCAACCATGGAGGCTTCGCCATGAGCAATCCTCGCGTCGTAATCGGCGAGTTTGGCCTGATAGGCGGCGTAGCGCTGATCCGCGAGCTGACCCTGCATCAGCGCCTCTGCCGAGGCGTCCGACGCCGGCGTATAGGCGATGCCGGCAAGTTCGGCGCGGATACGGGCGCCCTGCGCCTCCAGGCCGGCGAGCCGGGTGCGAAGCTGGCCGGAATCGGCGGCGGTAAATGTGGGATCAAGCGTTGCCAGCAACTGCCCCTTTTGCACCATGTCGCCCGCCTGTACCGCTATCGAGCGGATGATCGAAGTCTCGAAGGGCTGCATGACCAGCATAGGATCGGTGGTGGCCAGTCGCCCCGGAGCGACGACGATTTCGTCGATCCTGGAAACGCTGGCCCAATAGACGCCGCAACCAAGCGCGGCGGCGACCAGATACAATGTCAACCGGGCCGAGACCGGCAGTTTGCGTTCCTCCAACGCGATCGCGTCGGCCTGGAACTCGGTGACCGCAGGGTGCGCGACGGGCGCTACCAGCCTTAGCTTCGGGCCTCGGGTGGGCCCGGCAGCGGGTTTTTCAGGCTTGAGGCGCGCTTTCATCCCACAAGCCTCGTCTGCTGGTTCCACAGATGACGATAGGTGGTGCAGCGGGTCACCAATTGGCTATGCGGCCCGATATCGACCAGGCGACCGCGATCGATCACCAGAATCGCATCGGCATCGGTCAGCATCGACAGGCGATGGGAGACGATCATGACGGTACGCCCCTTGGCGATCCCCTTGATGCTGGCCTTGACGATGGCTTCGCTTTCCGGATCCAGCGCGCTGGTGGCTTCGTCCAAGATCAGGATCTTGGGATCGGTAACCAGCGCCCGCGCGATCGACAGCCGCTGGCGCTGGCCGCCGGAGAGGTTTTCCGCGCCCTCCTCGATCAGGGTGTCATAGCCGCGCGGCAATTGCTCGATGAACTCGGCGGCGCCGGCCAGCCTCGATGCTTCCACCACCTGCTCGAAGCTGGCATCGGGCCGGGCGGCGGCGATATTGTCGCGGACACTGCCGCGGAACAGGAAATTGTCCTGCAACACCACGCCGATGCCGCGGCGCAGATGGTTGAGATCGAGCTCGCGTACATCGTGGCCGCCAATGCGGATCAATCCCTGCTGCACCGGATAGAGCCCCTGGATCAGCCGCGTCACCGTGCTCTTACCCGATCCGCTGCGCCCCACGACGCCCATGATCGTGCCGTCGGGCACCGAAAACGACAGGTCGCTGAGGGCAAAGCCCCCTTCCGGGCGATAGCGGAAGGCCACATCCTCGAATTCGATGGCGCCAGCCAGATCAGGGCGCAGTCCCTCGCTGCGGCCGGCGCGCTCGACCCTCTGGTTCATCACCTCGCCCAACATGCGCACGGACAGCGCCACTTCCTGATATTCGTGAACCATGGTGACGATCTGCACCAAGGGGCCGGAGACGCGGCCAGCCAGCATGTTGAAGGCGATGAGCGCACCCACGGTCATAGCGCCATCGAACACATACAGCGCGCCGACGCCGATAATCGCCACGGCCATCAGTTTCTCCAACAGGCCGGTAATCGCCTGAGCGGTGATCGAAATGGTTTCGACCCTGAAGCGTGTATTGATCGTCTGGGCCGAACGATCGTCCCAGACGCGGCGCTGCAACGGCTCCATGGCCAGCGACTTGAGGGTACGAATGCCATGCACGGTTTCCACCAGCAGGCCCTGCCGCTCGCCTTCGGCGGCATAGAGCGCAGCCAGCCGCTTGCGGAACGGCACCACCAGCAGGGCCACGACCAGGCCGATCAGGGCGCTGAAACCCAGCACGATCCCGGCCAGCGGTACGCTGTAGACCATAAGCACCGGGATGAAGACGAACAGCGACAGGGCATCGAGCAGCGTGAGGAACAGCCTGCCGGTGAGAAATTCCCGAATCCGGCTCGATTGCTGCATATGCTTGACCAGCACCCCCGCCGATGCCCGCTCGAAAAAGGTGATCGGCAGATCGAGCAGGTGGCGAAACGTCCGGGTGGCCACCCGGATATCGATGCGATTGGTAGCGTAGATGAGCAGATACCGGCGCAGGAAGACGAATATGGCCTCGAACAGCAGCGCCAGGCCGACACCCATCGCCAGCACCGTCAGTGTGGCGTAGCTCTGGTGCACCAGCACCTTGTCGATGACCAACTGGAAAAAGATCGGCGTCGCCAGCCCCAGCAGGTACAGAAACAGCGCCGCAACCGCTACATCGCCGAACAATCGCCCCTGTTTGAGGATTTCGGGAACGAACCAGCGAAAGCCGAAGGGCTGTTCGGGATCGCTCATGCGGTAGCTACGCTTGGCCAGCAGCAGTTCGCCGCGCCAGTGCTTGATGAACTGGCCATACGGCACGGCGAGGAAGCCATCGGGGCTCTGCGCCAGGGGGTCGAAAATACGGACCAGATCGCCCCCGCTCTCATCACGGTCAGCACCCAGGAGAACAACCCAATTGCCATTCTCGAGCCGGCAAAGCGCCGGATAAGCGCTGCCGAGTCGCAATATGGCGGCGCGTCTGAGGCGAGCAGTGCGTGCCACCAGACCCGCCTCCCGAGCCATGCGCTGCATCAATGCGAGCCCTATGCCCTCATCGCGGATGGCGTAATCGGCAACCAGTTGGTCGGCCCCCACGTCCAGTCCATGATGTTGCAACACCAGCGCAAGACATGCCGGACCGGTCTGTATCGACTTTTGCATGACAAGGCCTGGCTTCAGCGTCTATTCGAAATTGGGCGACCCACCATTGCGTATGCCTTCACCGCCCGGCTTGGGTCCTCGCACCGGCACCACATTGTCCGGCTCGGCGCGGCGGATGGCCCCGGCCTCGATCAGCCCGTTCATTGCCTTTTGCAGCACGTCGAAACTATTGGCGAAGCCTTCGAGCGACATGACGATCCGCTGGCGGTGTTCGGGCACCAACTGCCCCCTATCGTCGCGCATGGTGACAGAGAGGCTGACCAGATCTATGCGCACGATGGTGCCGTTGACCGTGATCTCGCCGATGGCATCGGCATAAAGCTCGCCTGGCATGGAACTGGTCCCTTGTTGGCTGGCGTCAGGACGCCAGCTGCGTGTTGAAGATCACATCGACTGCGTAGTTTGTTGCGTTGTAGCTGCCGGTCGGGAAGACGCTGGCGCTGCCATAGGCGAAAACGCCATTGCCGCTACCAGAGGCGCTGGAAAGCCCGGTCAGCGGGCCGGAGGTGATGGCGGAATTGAATCCCCCCGCACTTGCCGAATAATAGCCATTGGTGTGATAGGAGACGATGTAGGTGGTGTCGGCTGCAATGGCGATCGGCGTCTGGAAGGTCGCCGTCTGCCAGCCGCTGGCGGTCTCGTTGGTAAAGGTCAGCGTCCCCAGATTGACACCCGTGGTGCTCCACAAGGTGCCGGTGTGTGGGCCGGTATTTTGCGGGCCCTTGTAGAAGCGGATTCCTGAAATCGTACCGGCCTGGGAACTGGTGAACTTCATTCCCAGCTCGACCGCATTGCCATCATTGACGGTGACGGTTGCCGGGGTGAAATCGGCGGCGAACAGGGTTCTGGTGACCACAGGCGCGGTTACCGTCAGCGCGACATTGGCGGATGCCGAACCACCCCGACCGTCCGAGACGGTGTAGGTGAAGCCGGCACCACCCTGATAATCCGCGGCCGGCGTGAAGGTAATGAGCCCAGTCGCCTGATCGAAGGCGACGCTGCCATGGGTGACGGCCTCAACACCGGTGACCGACAGCGTGTCCCCATTGGGATCAGTATCGTTGGCCAGCAGTGCGGTGGTGGCAATTTGCAGGGGCGCATTGCGCTGCGTGGTAAAACCCGCATCGTCATTGGCAATCGGGGCGAGATTGGCGTCGAGTTGATAATAGACATCGACCCAGTAATTGGTCGCGTTATAGGTGCCGGTGGGAAATACCGAGCCGGCGCCATAAGCAAACAAGCCATTGCCATTGTTCACCGCGCTCTGTGGCGCGGTTAACGCATCATTGCTGGCGGCGACGTTGAAGTAGCCGCTGCTGGCCGAATAATAACCGGCGCTGGTGTGGTAGGAAATGACATAGCTGGCGCCGGCCGTCACCGAGATGGGCGAGTTGAAG
>NZ_JAUCDN010000116.1:0-9553 GCF_034675085.1 Devosia sp. | reverse complement strand
AACCGGGTCACTTCTCAATGACAATCCCGGGTCAGTTCCTGGCGACAATCAACAGGCGTGCAGCTCCTGCGCGGCGATAGGCTGGCGATCTACCAAGGCGATATCGTGGTTCATCGGTGGGTGGCCGAAAATGTGCTGGTCTCAGGCCAGATCAGTCAGGCCATTCCCGTAACGCCGCGCCTGCCCATTGGCGTCCTCGCCCCAGGCGCCATTGTAGCTCTGAAGAATCCAAAGATGCGGTTCATGATCGTGCCCGCCAGTTGGGACGCGGCCGAGGTCGCCAATCCGTCCTCTATCAGTTTTGAGGTCATGGAGGCCCTGCGGTGAAACCTTTCTCGCCTCAGTTGCTGGACGATCTGGCTGCGGGACGGGTCGAATATAGGGATGCTGTCGAGCTGGTGCTGGATAGTGGCGTAGTTCGCATGGTGATCGGCGTGCGCGGCCAGTTCGGCTGGAGTGACGTTGACGGCTATCTGCCGGAGCCGGAAACGGGTGATGCGATCTTCTATGGCGGTGGCGCGCTGGTGTCGTTGGACCTTCCGGAAAGCGCGCTTGGTCCTGAAAGCCGGGCCATCGTGGTTCGAGTGTTGGAAACTTATCTCGAAGAGGGATCGGATATTCCGGCGAACGTCTTTGATGACGGGGTGAGGGCGACCATCGATGAGGAGCCCTGGCAAGGCCGGCTCGCCATTGCGTCGGTATTCTGGATCGGCTCGACAGGCCTACCGATCTACCGCGAGCAGGTGGCCATTCGCGAACTGGACAGCATGCCTCTCGAATGGGACGCCGATGGCAATCCGGTACGCGTCTTGATGCTGGAAGAGCCTGACATCACCCAGAGAGACATCGAGGGCAAGACGGCCAATGGAGCGTTTCAAGCGCTGATCGATCCAGCCGACCGTGCTTTCGAGCATGTCGGCACCACGGTGCGGCAGATGCAGAACGTCAATTGGGGTCGCATTGAGGGATCGGCCTAACCGCCGCGGAGAGTTCATGATTTGGACACCAAAGAACATCCCGGCGCGCAAGCCAGGGTGGGAGCGAAGCTTTGTCGCCATCATGGCACGTCATGTCGCCACCCCGTTCGCCTGGACCCCGGACGCGCATTGTCTGGCGGCGCCAGCCGAGCTGTGCCTTGCGATGACCGGCGTGGATCCGATGCGGGGATTTCGCCGCTATCGGACCGAGACCGGCGCGCTGCGGGCAATGAAGGCGGCTGGCTTTGGGACCGTCGAGGATGCGCTTGCCGCCACCTTTCTGGAAATTCCGAAGCTGCTGGCGCGTAGGGGTGATTGCGGTGTGCTGGCGCAGGAGGTCGATAGCCGGCCTTGGCTCACCAGTTTCGTGGTGATGGGCGCCATGGCCGTGGGCAAGACCGAGCGAGGGCCTGTCTATGTCCCGGTGGAGGCGCTGAAGCGCACCTTTGCCATAGGAGCTTATTAATGCCTGCCGTTGCCCCAATGCTCGGCAGTATTGCGCTCAACCTAGCCATGGGTGTCGGCGCGTCGATCTTGTCGAGCATGATACGCCCCAAGCGCCAGCCCACCCAGCAGGTGACATCCTCACGAGGTCTCAGCTTCGAACTTGAGGTGGGTGAGGCTGTGGACGTCTCGGCCGTGTTCGGTCTTGGTAGGGCGGCGGGGCAGCTGCTCTATGTCAACGAATATGGGCCGGACAACGAATATATCCAGTTCACCATCAAGGTCGGCCATGGCTGGCATGACGGACTCGAGCACTTCCTTGTCGACGAGCAGCCGCGCAGTCTCTCGGGCTCCAACGCCGATCCCTTCGGGCGCACGGTCGACGACTATGTCGTAGGCGGTTCGCCCTATCTCTGGGTGAAATATTACACGGGCGCGCCAGGCCAGCCCGCCGACCCGCAGCTTGTGGCGCTGTCCAATCCGGCGGGGCGGTGGACGGCCGCGCATCGGATGACCGGCTGTGCATATCTGATTGTCACCGCCCGCTACAACGCGGACCTGTTCGGCAATTCGGTGCCGCGCTTCGGCTCGGTCTGGCGCGGGTTGCGGCTCTTTGATTGGCGGGTGCCCGACGCCGCCTGGGGCGACCAGAGCACCTATGTGTTCACCAAGAACTCGGCTGTTATTCGGTACAATTTCCGGCGCGGCATTTATGTCAACGGCGTGCGGGTGTTGGGGCAGGGGTTCTCTGCCCACGCCTGCGACCTCGCGGGCTACACGGCGGCCGCCAATCGTTGCGACGAAAGCTTTTTCGATCCGGTTTCCGGCAAGACTTTCCCGATTTTCGAGTTTGGCCGGTCCATATCGGATGGCGAGGAAAAGCTCTCCGTGCTGCGCGAGATCGATGAGAGCTATTGCGGCTCCAGTTTCAAGCGCGGCGGCGCCGATGTTCCCCTACCGGCCCAGCAGATGGTGCCGGTTCTGACGCTCAAGGATATCGATCGTCTGGGCGGGCAGCCGATCCGCGTGGATCGGAAAGGCTCTGTGAGCCAGAAAAAGACCATGTGGCATGGGCAATTTATCAGCCACGATCTGGGTTGGGCCGACGCGCCATTCACGCCCCGCATCGATACTGATCTGGAAAGCTTGATCGGCGGGCGCCGCGCGGCGGCACTCGACCAGCGATACGAGAATTTGCAGGAGCGAGCCCAGCTGCGCGCTGAGATTGCCCTGCGCCGCCAATTCTATCCGGCAACGCGCGTCGAGAGCTTTACGCCCATCGCCCTGGTGCTGGAGCCCGGCGACCCGGTCATCCGGGATTGCGAATGGGGCCCGATGCTCATGGTGGTGGAAAAGTCAGAGCGGGCCATGCAGGACGGTAAGGTCGTCGGGGCCACATTAACGCTGAGCCAGTGGAACAACGCAATCGTGCCGGCGAGCGGTGAAAGCTTTGTGGTTCTGCCGAACGGCCCCGGCACAGGCCCCGCCGATCCGGCCCGCACTATTGCCGTCTCTGGCCTTACCGTTGCTGCCTATCAGCGCGCCGGCGGCGGGGCCATCCATCCGCATGCGAAGGCGAGTTGGACGCCGATCACCGACCCGAATGTCGAACAGGTGATGATCCGCATCTGGCCCGATGGTGGCACCGAGGCGAACGACAAGCAGGATTTTTTCGCTTCGTCGCGGCTGCAATCGAATCTCGTCTTCGGCCCGCTCCAGCCGCTGACCAAATATCACCGCAAGGCGATCCCGATCCGCAGCGACGGACGGGCCTGCGTCTGGACCAATGAGGGCGAATTCACCACCGGGCCGCAGGAGGTGCCGGCCGAGGTCGCGGATGGCTCGATCACGCCGCAAAAACTCGGCCAGGAGCTGCGCAACGAGCGGGGCTATCTGGTGGGGCCGGGCGCGGGCTCGCTGGCTGAGCGCCTGGCCGAATATGAAGAGCGCATGGCGGCGGCCGAGGCGGCGGCGCTGACCGATCAGGCCAATCTTCGGGAAAACTTCAAGCTGCTCAAGGCTCAGAACGGGGCCAGCCTGGCCGCCGTGGCTGTCACCCAGCGGGCCATTGCCGAACTCAATGCAGCCTTTGCCGAATTCAAGGTCGATGTCATGACCCAGCTCAATGACGTGATGGCGGGCGGGCTCATCAAGATCGAAGCGCGCATCGATCCGCTGACGGCACGGGCGGAAATCCTGTTCAAGGCCCGCGCCGATGCCGGCGATACGTTCCCGGCCGAGGCCGCGCTGGTGCTCGGGGCCGAGCGCGACCTTGTCGGTGGCACCGCCGATAGCTGGATCGGGATGATGGCCGACCGGATGTACTTCCTCGCCACCGATGGCGAGATCGTCACCCAGCCCTTCGCCATCGAATCTGGTTTCGTGCGGGTCACCGCCCTGCGCTTCGAGCACCTGGCGTCCCTGGATGGCGAAACCATCGTCATGGACGGCGCGTCGGGCGACTACAATTTCGGAGCAAGCTGATGGCCGTGCATCGTGGCTTTTCCGGCGCCAATGTCGTCGCCTGCTTTGAAGAGGTGGCTGGCGGCGGCTCCCTGCACGACATCGACGCGCCGCGCAATGCGCCGGCAAAATCGCCGGCGGACCATCTCGACAAGATCATCTGGCATCAGCGCTGCTTCCAATACGAACTGGCGGCCGGGCCGGTTGATGTTCCGGTCACGCATGCGGCCCTCGCGACCAAGAACACATATTATGTGGTCAGTACGGGCGGGGGTAGTGTCGGGCCCTTTCCGCCTACCGGCTCGTCGATCGGCTTTCTGGTGCAAGGCGATCAGCGGACAAGCGATATCCTGCTGTTTAGCCATGGCCTTGGCTATGTGCCGAAATTCATGGTCTCGATCGATGGCCGGCGCGTGCCGGACGGGTTCGTCGTCCAGCAGGACAATCGTGGTGGGCACCGGCGCATTTCCGTGTTCGCCACCTCGGGCGGCATCTATCTGCGGGAATCGGCCGTCTCCACCGATATCGACCTGGCGGCCGTCGCTAGGACGTATCGCGTCATGGTCTTTGCGACTCGCGCGCCGTCGCCCAGCCTACCCATGTGGAGCGGTCAGGGCGACAGCATGCAGCTGGCGCGGGGCATAATCGACACCAAGCGCCGATATCTGCGGCGCACGGGGCCAGGCGAGACGCCTTTCGCGCTCAACCTTGGTCCGACCATCGACATCCGGAACGGTGGCGCGCGCTCGGCCAGCGGCGGCGTGGTGACCAGCGAGAGCCGATATAACGGCGCGATGCCTGCGCCCTCTTTCGTATCGGTGGGCGTCTGATGGGCCGGGTGAGTGGAAGCAATGGCGCGATCACCCATACTCAGGGGGATCATGTGGTCTGGGCCAATACGCGCCGGCCGGCTCTGCTGTTGCCGGAAGACGCTGTGACGCTGACCAATTTCGACATCGCTTTTCCCGATTTTGCAAAGTCGGACGCCTATGGCTTCACCTTTGCGACGGCCAATGGCTTCGATTATTCGGCCTGCGTCTCATGGGTCAGCCTTGACCCGCAGGAGTGGGATAGCGGGCTGAGCTTCGTCTGCAACCTGCCGGCCGGTTCGAACTATTTCGAGGTGGAACTGACGCTCTCGCGGATCGTGGCGCCGTCCTCTGTCATGGGCGTTGACGGGCCGATCCCTGCGCTGTTGGGCGGCGGCGGGAAGCACATGCCTGATGGTAATTCCGCGCTGATCGAGGGCGTCGGCCCTTTGGTGCGCATGTTCGCCTTTGAGCGTGTGGGCAACGCAGTCTATCTGCGCCGCAAGCAGTCGGTGGCCAATGAGGGCCAGCGCGTCCCTTGGAATTCCGGCAACAACAACAGCACCGGTTCGGGCGGCTACCGCTCCGGCTTCACCTATGGCGGCAACCCATCTGCTTGGCCGGTGCATCAGATCGACCAGCGAACTGGCGGAAATATCGATAAACGGCGCGGCGGGCCCAATGCCTGCTCGCTCTCCGACCCGACCAATTACGCCTCGCTGTGGCGTGGTACGGCCGTCATCACCCCAGGCTACATCAAGATTTAGGAGCCGAAGTCATGAGACTTTCGACCGGCACGGTCACTGTCGCCAATGGCGAAACCGCCGTCACCGCCTGGCTGGGCGATGACGATGTGGTGCTTTCGGAAATCACGGCGCCGGCGGGCAGCGCCGTGGTCATTGAGGGCTGCGCCAATTTTATCGCCGAACGATCCGGGACCACGGCCTTCTCGCTGCTTTTGCCTCATGCCGGCGCCGGTGGCTCGGGGCTGGCAACAGCGATCAATGCCGCCGCGGCGGCTGAAACGCAGGTCGCCACGCTCAATGCGCGCACGGCGCGTGTTATCCAGGAGTTGTCCACTCTCGATGCCAATGGTCGCGGGCTGTTCTTCAATCTCATCGGCGTCACCGGCGACAATGACCCGGGCCCCGGCCGGATGGCCTTCAATGCCGGCGTGCCCGATGATGTGACCGAGATCTATTTCGACGTGCTCGATGCCAATGAGGGCGGGCGGGACGTGACCGGGCTTCTCGGGCTGTGGAAGGCCGGCACGGTGCTGATCGTGCGCTCGCTCGCCAGCACCGCCTACGCAGCCTTCCAGATCAGCAGCACGCCAGACGCCACGCCGGGCTATCGCAAGGTCGCGGTAGCCTTTGTCGGCAGTTCTGGGGCCCTGGCCGAAGAGCCGGTGGGGGTGGAATGGGTTATTCTGGGCGAGGGCATCGAGATCGGCCGCACCGGTCCCTTTGCGGAACGCGCCGACTTTGACGATGAGCCGGCCGGCTTCATCTATGCGTCGGTGAATGGGGACGGCGACGAAATCACCACTTCTGTCCTGTTCCAGAAGCGCAGTGCCGCCTCGGCCGACTGGTCTCCCGCTTTGCCTTTCGAGGGGCGAAAGGGAGATAAGGGCAATATCGGCAACAAGGGCTGGTCGCCCGTCTATGCGCTTGTTCCCGACGGCGAGCGACGGGTGGAGCGCATGGTGGCCTGGGTGGGTGGCGAAGGCAGCGCGCCGACCGAAGGTATCGGGAAGTATCTCGGCCCCTTGGGACTAGTGGATGATCCGGGCGACGCGACAGATGTTCGGGGGCCTCGTGGCCTGGACGGTGACGGTGCTGGCGACGTCATTGGGCCGGCCTCATCCATGGCGGGTCGCATCGCTGTTTTTAAGGACGGCACGGGCAAGGAACTTGATGACGGCGGCAAGACCTTGGCTGAACTGACACCGGAGGGCTATGACGATCTTCTGGTTACGGTGTCGCTGCTGGCTCTACAGGTCGCGGATAATTCAAACGCAGCGCTGTTTCTTGGGGCTAATGGCAACCGGGTGGCCGATAGCTTCGATACACTGACCTATGTCGATGTCGCAGGTGCGACGAACCTCGATACATCGACGCCAGGTGCCTTGAAGCCAACCGCATCGTCGGCCAATACGCTGGTCAATATTGGCCTGGACGCAACGTCTTCATCTTGGGCTGGCAACAACCTGCGCCAAGTCTTTGCGGCCGGTGTCCTCTCGACGAGCGGCACAACGGTGCGGTTTCGGATGCGCGGACCTTTCACCGGAACGACGGTGGTTGCCGGCATGACCATCGGGCACAGGGCTGTCTCTGGCAACGCATGGGACATGGCCTCGACGCCAGTGCCAGTGACTGTGGGTGGTCAGGCGACCTTCACTCTGGCGACGGGTGCCGATGTATGGTCTGACTGGATCGAATTTGCCTTTGATGAAGCGAAGGATTTTATCGTCGCTATCTACCAAGCCTCGACGAGCTACACGCGCATGAAAACCGGGCTCTCCGCGTCCTACAATGTCTATTACAAGGCATCTGGCAGCGAGATTGCTACAGCAGCACCGGCGGGCTACTCCACCATCGCCAGCCGCGCTGACTGCGTTGAGCAGATCGATGTTCAAACTGGCCTCAACAACATGACGGTTAGGTCGGCCAGCCTCATCGCCGCGGCGGCGCCGGTAAAGACCAAAGCGCTGTTGCGGGTCAAAGAGGTCGACCCGGCAGTTGCCGGTGTGGATTACACGCTGGAATGTTCGCGTGATGATGGGGCCACCTGGTCTTCCATGGCGCTTGCAGAGCTATTCACCTCGCCGTCGCCAACTGCTGGCATCCGCGTAATCGAGGCGGGGGCGACCGATGTTTCTGGTCAGCCTTCCGGCACAGCGCCGCGCTGGCGCTTCAAGACTCTCAACGCGAAGAACGTCGAACTGCATGACGTCTATTTCTACTGGAGCTGAGCCATGTGCTATTTGCGCGATCCGGAGACGTTGCCGCGACTCCCCAACCTCTATCCCGATCAATTCTGGTTCGTTGTGCGCGCCTCTGGCTTTGAGGCTGATTTGCGCGCCTGGGTGGCGGCGATGAATGATCCCGAAAGCCCCGAGTATGATCCGGTTGGCTGGGCGGCTGCCAGCGCCAAGCTGGAATATGCGGGCTATTTCGAACGCGACCATGCTCTTGTCGAAGCGGCCAGGATCGCGCTCGGCATGAGTGCAACCGAATTGGACGATCTCTGGCGGTACGCCGCCGGGTAGGGTGGTGCTTGCACTATACCTTCGACCTGCGCCACCCGGCCGCCCGAGCTTCCGCCTCTGAGCAAAACCAGCGTTCACCGTGAGACGCGCTGATCCGAGTGTCGTCATAATATCGCTGACCAGGCACGTGGTAGATGCGTTCGCCTTGCGTGCTCACATTGCCTTTGATGTTGCAGGTCTCGGCAAGGGCTGGTGTGACCAGAAGCGCCATAGCGAGTAGCACGAGAGTTAGTTTGCTCATTTGGCCCTCAGTTGAAGAAAAGGCCCCGGAGCATAATCTCCGGGGCCCAAGTTCTACGGACTTTGGGAGTGCCTTTAGAACTTGAAGCTGACGCCGGCGCGAAGGGTGCCGAAATTGACCTTGGTGTCGATGCCGCCAGGAATGCCCGCGCTCAAGTAGTTCCGCGAACCCAGGTCGGTGTAGAGATATTCGGCGCGCAGGATAACGTTGTCAGTGGCTGCATATTCAGCGCCGGCGCCGATGGTCCAGCCGGTGTGGGTCTGACGCTCAGACCACGAAAGTGCGCCCATCGAGGCATTGAATGAGCCGGTGCCATACGCAAAACCGCCCGTGACGTAAGGCATGAAGCGATCCACAGGCAGACCGACGCGGGCCCGGATAGACCCGAAATTTTCAACGCGCAGCGAAGAAGTAAGGCCGCCGAACACTTCAGTATAGTTCATGTCGCTGAGGCTGAAATCCGCCTCGGCGCCAAGAACGAAGCCCCCAACATCATAATTGTAGCCAGCATGGATGCCGCCGCCGAAGCCTCTGAGCGCGTAATCTGGCGCTCCAGGAACGCTAACGCTCACATTGCCCCAGCCATAGCCCACATTGGCGCCAGCATAAAAGCCAGTCCAGCTAAAGGACGGAGCATAGGTTGCAATCGGCTCCGGCTGGAACACAACAAGATCGGCCGCCTGAACACCAATCGTGGACGCAATCGCGGCAACAGAAATCGCGGAAATTGTGCGGATCATAAGAGCCCTCAAGAATTTGTTCTAGGCGATATGTTGCCAGTATCAGAACTAGAGTCAAGTTGATCGGCGGCAAAGGAATTTTGATTTATCGCTAGTTGCTGATCGGTAACAGGGTGTTTGTTAACCACGCTCTCCGTGATGGCTGACAATTTAGCGGGCCCGCCGCTGGAATACGGAGAGCTTTTGGGCCTCTCCCGATGCATCTTAATATTTCAACAGGAGGCCATTATGGCCAATAAGGTCTACAAGACCTGGCGGGATTTCCCGTCGGGCGAATGGCGCTGGCCAAATTTCAGCCCGCAGGAAATGGCGAGCAAGCGGGAAGGCGAGTTGCTGATCGATCCCGCCTCCATGGACAGGCTCCAGAAGCTCCGCAATGTGCTGGGTAAGCCGCTAATCATCACCAGTGCCTACCGCTCTGAGGCGCACAACGAAGCCGTGGGTGGCGCCAAGAACAGCCAGCACCGGCTCGGCAAAGCCTTCGACGTGGTGATGACCAATCACGACCCGGCCCATTTCGAGAGTGCCGCAAGGGCCGTGGGCTTCACCGGATTCGGCCACTATCCCAAGTCGAATTTCATGCACATCGATACCGGGCCCGCTCGGCG
>NZ_JAUCDN010000115.1:0-9701 GCF_034675085.1 Devosia sp. | reverse complement strand
GTCCGGTGCAAACCAGCAACAATAAAAGCCATTGAGGAACGATAGTGACCGCGACCAAGCTGCCCCAGGACTGCCAGAGCAAGGATGATGTCCGCGTCGAGATCGACCGCATCGACCAGGCGCTGCTGAACCTTTTCGCCGAACGGCACGCCTATGTGACGCGCATGGCCGAGATCAAGACCGATCCGCATGAGGCGCGCGACCCGGTGCGCATCGAGGCGGTGATCGCCAAGGTGCGCGAGCGCAGCCTGGCGCTGGAGCTGGACGAGGACCAGGCCGAGCTGGTGTGGCGCACGCTGATCGACTGGAACATCAATTACGAAAAGGGCATCATCGCCGCCCGCCGGCGGGGGTGAGGGGCGCATTATCCGCACCCTGCCGCCCCGGCCCGGTGCCGGGACCCATCGGGGCAGCGTACCGCCTGCCTCATCTCGGGATGGATCCCGGCTCAGGGCCGGGATGACACCGGGGGCGGGGAGAGCTTGCGCGGCAAGCCACTCTCCTTGTTGCAAGGCGGGGGCAACATCAGTAAGCACTTACCTAGTTCCGGCTTGCCTTTCAGGACGCTCAATTGACTCTCATCGATACCCGCACGCCCCATCCCAAGCGCCTCATCGCCGGCTCCACCGGCGACTGGGAAGTCATCATCGGCATGGAAGTGCATGCGCAGGTGACCAGCGAGAGCAAGCTGTTCTCGGGGTCGTCCACCGCCTTCGGCAATCCGCCCAATGCCAATGTGAGCTTCGTGGACGCGGCCATGCCGGGCATGCTGCCGGTGATCAACGAGGAATGCGTGCGCCAGGCGGTGCGGACCGGGCTGGGGCTCAAGGCGCAGATCAACAAGCGCTCGGTGTTCGATCGCAAGAATTATTTCTATCCCGACCTGCCGCAGGGCTATCAGATCAGCCAGTTCAAGGACCCCATCGTGGGCGAGGGCAAGGTTCTGCTGGAGGTCGATGGCGAAAGCATCGAAATCGGCATCGAGCGGCTGCATCTGGAGCAGGACGCGGGCAAGTCCATCCATGACCAGCACCCCAATATGAGCTTTGTCGACCTCAACCGCTCGGGCGTGGCGCTGATGGAAATCGTCAGCAAGCCCGATCTGCGCTCGGCCGAGGAAGCCAAGGAATATCTGAGCAAGCTGCGCACCATTTTGCGCTATCTGGGCACCTGCGACGGCAATATGGAGCAGGGCTCGATGCGCGCCGACGTCAACGTGTCGGTGCGCCGGCCCGGCGGGGAATTCGGCACGCGCTGCGAAATCAAGAACGTCAATTCCATCCGCTTTGCCGGGCAGGCCATCGACTACGAGGCGCGCCGTCAGATCGACATCCTGGAAGACGGCGGCAGCATCGATCAGGAAACGCGCCTGTTCGACCCCAAGCTGGGCGAAACCCGCTCCATGCGCTCCAAGGAAGAAGCGCATGACTATCGCTATTTCCCCGATCCCGACCTGTTGCCGCTGGAATTCGACGACGCCTTCGTCGCAGCGCTGGCCGAAAACCTGCCCGAGCTGCCCGACGAGAAGGCGGCGCGCTTCATTGCCGACTATGGCGTCACCTCCTACGACGCCATGGTGCTGACGCTGGACCGGGAAACCGCCGATTATTACGAAAGCTGCGTCGGTTTCGAGGAGAAAAAGCGTGACGGCAAGGGGGTGGCCAACCTGCTCAATGGCGATGTGGCCGCCTTTGCCAACAGCCAGGGGCTGGCGGTGTGGGAGACCCATCTCCAGCCGCGCCAGATCGCCAGCATCGTGGACCTGATGGCGGCGGGGACGATCTCGTCCAAGGGCGGCAAGGACCTGTTGCAGATCATCATCGGCGAGGAGCCCGAGGGCGAGCCGGCCGAGATCGTCGAGCGGCGCGGGCTCAAGCAGGTGACCGATCTGGGCGCGATCGAGAAAATCGTCGACGAGATCATCGCCGCCAATCCCGACCAGGTGGAGAAGGTCAAGGCCAAGCCGACCATGATCGGCTGGTTCGTCGGCCAGGCCATGAAGGCCTCGGGCGGCAAGGCCAATCCGCAGGCGCTCAACGAGCTGATGAAGCAAAAGCTCGGGATCGAATAGGGTCCGAAAGATCGAGTGAAAGAGCCGCCGGAGCGATCCGGCGGCTTTTTTCATGCGCGGCCAAGAGTGAGGCGGCGAATGCGGCCATCAATGAACAACAGGCCGAAAAAGATCACGCCCATGCCCAAAAGCTGAATCGGCAGAATGGTTTCGCCCAGAATGGTGACACCCAGAATCAAGGCCGATATGGGCGCGATGAAGGTGGTGGTGGCGAAATTGGTGGCGCCGACCCGCGGCAGGATGCGGTACATGATCTGGAAGGTGAAGGCGGTGGACAGAAGGCCGATGGCCAGCATGGCGCCCCAGGTTTCCGCCCGCGCGATATGGGGCACGCCCTCGAAGAGCAAAGCGAACGGGATGGAGACGATGGCCGCGCCGCTGAGGGCGATGGCGGCCAGGGCGGTGGCCTCCACATGCTTGAAGCTGCGGGTGATGTTGAGCGAGACCGCGTAGCAGAGGGTGGCGCCGAGGCAGGCCAGCACGGCCCAGAGCTGGGAGTCGCCGCCCGACGACAGGGCGGGCGAGACCAAAAGGGCGGCCCCGGCAAAGCCGATGGCGACGCCGGTGAACTTGGTGGGTGTGGCCTTTTCGCCGCCAATCCAGAAATGGGAAATGACGGCGGTGACCATGGGGGTCAGTGCATTGATGATGGCGGCGACGCCGCTGGCCACATGCGCCTGCGCCATTGGAAACAGGGCGAAGGGCATGGCATAGGCGATGATGCCCAGCCCGCCCAGTTGCAGCCAGAGCAGGGGATCGCGCGGGACGGGCTTGCGCAGGGCGGCCAGCACCAGCCAGCACCCCAGCGCGCCGATGCCCACGCGCGAGGAAGTGACCCAGAGCGGGCCGATCTCGCGGATGAGAATGGCGTTGAAGATGAACGAGCACCCCCAGATGGCGCCCAGCAGAACGATCCAGACCCAGTCGCGCAGCGCCATGCGATTCTCCTTGTGCAGCGCCGGACGCTACGCCCGGCCGGAACAAAGGTCGAACCGATTTTGACGATGGGGGCGATCAATTCGGGTGATGGGGAAGCGCGCTACAACCACCAGGCTCCCTTCTCCCCTTGCGGGAGAAGGTGGCGCGAAGCGCCGGATGAGGGGCTGCGGTTTAGCCACCTACTCCGAGTTTGCGGAGAGAACCCCTCACCCTGACCTTCCGCTGAACGCGTCAGGTCTGTCCCTCTCCCGCAAGGAGAGAGGGAAGGATCCGGTGGTCAGGGCGTAAATCGCGCTTGGCCCGTTGCGAGCAGGCGCAGGGCCTGGGGGTAGATGCGATGCTCCTCGACCAGCACACGGGCGGCGAGGGTTTCGGCTGTGTCGCCGGCAAGGACGGGAACGCGGGCCTGGAGGATGGCGGGGCCTTCGTCCAGGCCCGGCGTCACGAAATGCACGGTGCAGCCATGCTCGCCCGCGCCGTCGGCCAAAGCGCGGGCATGAGTGTCCAGACCCCGATAGAGCGGCAGGAGCGAGGGGTGGATATTGACGAGCCGGCCGGCCCAGCGGTTGACGAAATCGGCGCCCAGAATGCGCATGAAGCCGGCCAGGCAGACGAAATCCACCTCCCAGCTTTCCAGCACCTGGGTCATGGTGTCCTCGAACATGTCGCGGCTGGGAAATTTGCTCTGGGCCAGTGAGGCGGTGGCGATGCCGCGCTCGGCGGCATAGGCCAGCCCCGGCGCGGCGGCGCGGTTGGAGAGCACCCCGACGATCTCGGCGGGATAATCGGGCGCGGCGGCAGCTTCGACCAGCGCGGCCATGTTGGAGCCACGGCCGGAAATGAGAATGCCGACGCGGGCGCGGCTCATAGGGCGAGCCTGCCCTCGAAGGTGACGGCTTCTTCGCCGCGGGGGCGCAGATGGCCGACCAGGGCGGCGCGCTCGCCGGCGGCCTCAAGATGGGTGGTGAGCTTTTCGACATCGGCCGGCGCGACGGCAACGAGCATGCCGACGCCGCAATTGAAGGTGCGCAGCATTTCGCGCTCGCTCAGGCCGCCGACCCTGGCCAGCCAGCCGAAAACGGGCGGCACCGAAACGGCGTTGAGATCGACATGGGCTGAAAGGGTGTCGGGCAGGACGCGCGGAATATTGTCGATGAAGCCGCCGCCAGTGATATGGGCGAGCGCCTTGATGCCCAGGCCGGCGCGCAGCGCGGCAAGCAGGGGCTTCACATAGATGCGGGTAGGGGTGAGCAGCGCGTCGGCCAGGCGCTGGCCGGGCGCGAAGGGGGCGTCCATATACCAGTCGATGCCGGAGACGTCGACAATGCGCCGCACCAGCGAATAGCCGTTGGAATGCACACCGGAGGAGGCGATGGCCACCAGCGCGTCGCCCTCGGCAATATCGGGGCGGGGGAGCAGGCTGCCGCGCTCGGCGGCGCCGACGGCAAAGCCGGCCAGGTCGTAATCGCCGCCGTGATACATGCCGGGCATCTCGGCGGTTTCCCCGCCGATCAGGGCGCAGCCGGCCAGCCGGCAGCCCTCGGCAATGCCGGTAACGATGGCGGTGCCCTGGGCGACGTCGAGCTTGCCGGTGGCGAAATAATCGAGGAAGAACAGCGGCTCGGCGCCCTGCACGATGATGTCGTTGACGCACATGGCCACCAGGTCCTGCCCGATGGTGTCGTGGCGGCCGGTTTCGATGGCGATCCTGAGCTTGGTGCCCACCCCGTCATTGGCCGCGACCAATACCGGATCGGTAAACCCCGCAGCCTTGAGGTCGAACAGGCCGCCAAAGCCGCCGATCTCCCCGTCGGCGCCGGGGCGGCGGGTGGAACGAACGGCCGGCTTGATGGCTTCCACCAGCGCATTGCCGGCATCGATGTCGACGCCCGCATGCTTGTATGAAAGGCCGTTTGATGTCAGGTTTTGCGGATCGGACATTGGCTCTGGACCGTGTGGGGAAAGCGTGCGCAAAGCAGGTGCCGGAAGGCCGAAACGGTTGCCAAGTCCAGAACCGGAAGCTAGACGGCCTGATAGCTTCTCCACCACACCGACGCAAGGGCCGACGGGCGCGATGATATTACGAAATCAAGTGCTGATCTGGATCGGCTTTCTTGTCGTGCTGATCCTGCTGCTCTGGTTGTTCCGGGGAATCCTGTTGCCTTTCGTGGTCGGCGCGGCGCTGGCCTATCTGCTCAACCCGCTGGTCAACCAGTTGCAGAAATGGCGGTTCAACCGCGCCTGGGCGACCACATTGGTGCTGCTGGGCGTCATCGCCGTGGTGCTGAGCCTGTTCTTCACCTTCGTGCCGATGATCGGCCAGCAGGTGGTGGGGCTGCTCCAGCGCGCCCCGGGCATGGTGGCGGATCTGCAGGCTTTGGTGGCGCGCTATTCGCCGGAAATCAACGAATGGCTGGGGCCGGAGCGGGCGGCGCAATTGCAGGCCAGCATCAACGATCTGGCGCGCCAGGCGCTGGGGTTCCTCGCCACGCTGCCGGGCGAACTGGTCAATATCGGGCTGACCGGAGCGGCGGTGATCGGCATCACGGTGCTGACCCCGGTGGTGGCCTTCTACCTGCTGCTCGACTGGGAAGGCATGGTGCGAGGCATAGACGGGCTGTTGCCGCAGGAGCACAAGGCCGAGATCAAGGGCGTGCTCAGCGATATCGACAAGTCCATGGCCGGGGTCATTCGCGGGCAGGGTGGCGTGCTGCTGCTCGACGCGGCCTTCTACGCCACGGCGCTGAGCCTGGTGGGGCTCAATTTCGGACTGGCGGTGGGGCTGATCGGCGGGCTTTTGAGCTTTGTGCCCTTTGTAGGATTCGCGGTGGGCTTCGGACTTTCGGTGGGCATCGCCGTGGTGCAGTTCTGGCCGGACTGGTGGATGGTGGCGCTGGTGTGCGGCATCTTCCTGTTCTGGCAATTCATCGAGGGCAATATCCTCTATCCCAAGCTGGTGGGCTCCTCGATCAATATTAACCCGGTGTGGATGATGTTCGCCCTCTTGGCGCTGGGCGCGCTGTTCGGCTTCGTGGGGCTGATGCTGGCCGTGCCCATGGCCGCCATCGCCTCGGTGCTGGTGCGCTATGGCGTGGCCAAATACAAGGCCAGCAGCCTCTATCTGGGACACAAAGGCGGTTCGGATGACGGCGCCGGCGCGGCCTGAGCCCGATCTTGACCAGCCTGCGGGGCAGTTGACGCTGGAACTGGGCCATGTTCCGGCGCAGGGCGAGGGCGACTTCTGGGTGGGCGAGGGCAACAGGCTGGCGCATGGCCGTATCCTGGCCTTTCCGCACTGGCCCGACCCGATCACCTTGCTCACCGGCCCGGCCAAGGCAGGCAAATCGCATCTGGCGCGGATTTTCGGCGACCGCAGCGGCGCCCATTTCGCGCACGTGGACGAATTGGAGGCGCTGGCCGGGCAGGGCGGGCGGGCGCCGCTGGTGATCGAGGACGCCGACCGGCTGGGCTATGACGAAGCGGGGCTGTTCCACCTGCTCAACCAGTCGATGCGCGAGCAGCGCCCGCTGCTGCTGACGGCGCGCGAAGATGTTGCGAATTGGCCGCTGGCGACCGATGATGTGCGCTCAAGGGTGCGCCGCGCGAGCGCCTTCACGCTGGAGCTGACGGACGACATTCAATTGTCACAGATGTTGGTGAAATTGTTCGGTGATCGACAGGTCAGGGTCGATCCCAGAATCATCTCCTATCTGGTGGCGCGCATGGAGCGTTCGGCCGAGGAAGTGGTCATTCTGGCCGACCTCATGGACCGGCTGGCGCTGGCCAGGGGCACCGCGATCACGCGCAGCGTGGCCGCGCAAGCCCTGGCCCGCCGGCGAAGCGCGCGCGGGGAAGCGGCCCCCGAACAGGACTGGGACAGCGAAGACGATGAATGAAATGAGCGAGTTCAGCGAAACGGAAGCCGCCGGCCCCGATATCGAGGCGCTGCGCAAGAGCCCGGCCCGCTTCGTCAATCGCGAGGTCAGCTGGCTGCAATTCAACATGCGCGTGCTCGAAGAGGCAGGCAATACCAGCCATCCGCTGCTGGAGCGGCTGCGCTTCGTTTCCATCTCGGCCAATAATCTGGACGAATTCTACATGGTGCGCGTCGCCGGCCTCAAGGGGCAGATGCGCGCGGGGCTGACCAAGCTGAGCGAGGACGGGCTGACCCCGGCCGAGCAGATGGAGGAAATCGCCACCCTGGCCCAGCATCTGCAACTGGAGCAGCAGGACCATTGGCAGGGGCTGCGCGAGGAATTGTTCGCCCAGAACGTGGTGATCCACGAGGCGGACAATCTCAGCCCAGAGCAGGTCAATTACCTGCAAAAGCTGTTCCGCGAGGAAATCTTTCCGGTGCTGACCCCGATCGCGGTCGATCCGGCCCATCCCTTCCCGTTCATTCCCAATCTGGGGCTGGCGCTGGCCTTCGAGCTGAGGCGCCCCGACAGCGACCTGCCGCTGACGGCGCTGGTGCGCATTCCCGGCAATCTCGACCGTTTCATCGCGTTGCCTTCGGCGCTGACCTCGGAAGGACGCAGCGAGGTGGTGACCATCGACACGCTGGTCAAGCTGTTCTTCCACAAGATGTTCCCCGGCCACCAGGTGGCCGGCTCGGGCGCCTTCCGCATCATCCGCGACAGCGAAATCGAAATCGACGACGAGGCCGCCGACCTGGTGGTGGAGTTCGAATCGGCGCTGCGCCAGCGCCGGCGCGGGCAGGTGATAAGGCTCGAAATCGAAAGCTCGATGCCGCGCGCGCTCAAGCGGCAGATGGCCGAGCAACTCGGCGTCAAGGAGGGCGACGTCTTCGAGGTGCACGGGTTCCTGGGGCTGGCCGATGCGCGCAAGATCTGCGATCTCGACCGGCCGGACCTGAAATTTTCGCCCTATCACGCGCGCTTTCCCGAGCGTATCCGCGACTATAACGGGGACAGCTTCGCCGCCATCCGCGCCAAGGATATCCTGGTGCACCATCCCTTCGAGAGCTTCGACGTGGTGGCGCAATTCCTCATGCAGGCGGCGCGCGATCCCGATGTGGTGGCCATCAAGCAGACGCTTTACCGCACCTCATCGGACAGCCCCATCATCAAGGCGCTGGTGCTGGCGGCGGAGGCGGGCAAGTCGGTGACGTGCCTGGTTGAACTCAAGGCGCGCTTCGACGAGGAAGCCAATATCCGCTGGGCCCGCGACCTGGAGCGGGCGGGCGCCCAGGTGGTGTTCGGCTTCATCGAGCTCAAGACCCATGCCAAGCTGAGCCAGGTGGTGCGGCGCGAAAAGGGCAAGCTGGTGAGCTATTGCCATATCGGCACGGGCAATTATCACCCCATCACCGCCAAGATTTATACCGATCTGAGCTATTTCACCATCGACCCGGCAATCACGCGGGACGTGGCGCGGGTGTTCAACTTCATCACCGGCTATGCAAGGCCGACGGAGCTGGAGACCATCGCGGTGTCGCCGGTCAATCTGCGCGAAACGCTGATCGACAATATCGCCCGCGAAATCGACTTCGCCCGCAAGGGGGAGCCGGCGAGCATCCTGTTCAAGATGAACTCGCTGGTCGATCCGCAGGTGATCGACGCGCTTTACGACGCCAGCCAGGCGGGGGTGAAGGTCGATCTCATCGTGCGCGGCATCTGCTGCCTGCGGCCGGGAATTCCCGGATTTTCGGACAATATTCGGGTCAAGTCGGTGGTGGGACGGTTCCTCGAACACAGCCGCATCTATTGCTTTGGCAATGGCGAGCCGATGCCGGGGCAGCGCGCCCGGGTCTATATCTCCTCCGCCGACCTGATGGGGCGGAACCTGGACGGGCGCGTCGAGGTGATGGTGCCGATCCTCAACAAGACCGTGCATAAACAAATCCTCGACCGGATTCTGGTTGCGTATCTGCGCGACAATCAGCAGAGCTGGGAAGTGCTGCCGGACGGCAGCTCGCACCGCATCCGCGCGGGCGAGGGCGAAGAGAAATTCAACGCGCATGATTATTTCATGACCAACCCCTCGCTGTCCGGGCGCGGCAGCGCAGGCGGCGTCGATGGCGATGAGGGCCTGGCTTGAATAAATTCTGGGGCGTCGACGCCGATCCCACCGCGCAGGGCCGCATCAAGGGCGCCAAGCCCGTGGCGGTGCTCGATATCGGCTCGAACTCGGTGCGCCTGGTGGTCTATGAGCGCCATGCCCGCGCGCTGACCCCGCTCTACAATGAGAAATCGGCCTGCGCGCTGGGGCGCGGGGTAGGCCAGACCGGGCGGCTGGCCGAGGCCAATGTCGCCCAGGCGCTCAACGCCATCAAGCGTTTCGCGCTGGTGACCAGCCTGATGCGCGTGGGCAAGGTCTATGTGCTGGCCACCTCGGCGGTGCGCGACGCGGCCAATCGCGATGAATTCGTCGCCGGCGTCGAGGCCGTCATGAAGACGCGCGTGCATGTGCTTTCCGGGCAGGAAGAAGCCTATTACGCGGCGCTGGGCGCGGCGGCGGGCGTGCTGGATTTCTCCGGCATCGTGGGCGACCTGGGCGGGGGGAGCCTGGAGCTTTTCCGCGCCAGCACCAGCGACCAGGCGGCGGGGGAATCCTTCGAGACCGGCGTCATTCGCCTGCAGGACGATTGCGGGGGCGCGCCGGCGCAGGCCGGCGCCATCGTGCGCGAGCGGCTGGCCGGATCGAAGCTGATCCAGGCGGTGCCGGGCGG